>NZ_AZSJ01000001.1 GCF_000516555.1 Afipia sp. P52-10
GGGCGGGTGGGGACGGCGGGACGCGCGGCGGCCGCGACCGGAAGCGCCGGGGCGGGCGTCGAGGGATCGGGCTCATCGTCGTCGTCGTTCGCGAACGCACCGCCGAAGGCGGTTACGCCGAGGCCGAGGCCCGACGAGAGAGCGGTGTTGCCGAAAAGGTCGAGCGTGAAGGGATCGTCATGCGCCATCGTAAGGTCTCCTGTGTTGAAGGCGCGCGCCATCGACCCCGCCGGGGGATTCCGGCTGGTGCGATGGTCGCGAGAGGTTGCGGGAACGGGCCGCGTGGCCCGAGCGGTCAGCGGTGGATCGGCGTGATCGACATGCTGTCGTCGGTCATCGTGATCGTGAGGTGCGTGGCTAAGGGCATTGCCCCGATCAGCCGCACGAGCATTTCGGCGTCGAGAAAATCGATGCCGTCATCGCCGCCGAAATACTGGCGTTTGTAGTGCCAGTAGTCGGGGTTGGTCTTCGGATCGCACTCCTCGGCATAGACGACGAGGGAGCGTTGCCCTTCGGCGAGCTTTCCGTTGGACATGATGTAGACGCCTTCGTCGCCGACCAGCCAGACGCCGGGCTTCTCGTTCTTGCCGGGCGCGAGGCCGTAGTGGGGCTTGCGGAAGCCGCCGTTCATGAGGGCGTCGATGCGCCCGCGCGTGATCACGGCGTGGATCGCCGTCACGGAGAAGGTGAACATGTCGGCACCTAAGCCGCGATCGCGTCGGGCAGGTAGCGCAGATGCACCGGCAGCTTCACCGCGATATCAGCATCGGTCAGGCGATCGAGCAGCCTGAAATCATGGCTCCGATCCTGGCCGTAGACGATCACGATGCGCTGGCCGCGCTCTGCGGCGGGGAAGCGCCAGTCGGCATAGCCACGATAGGGATCGTGCGTGCTCGACCAGATGTGCTCGAGGCGCTCCTCGCGCGTCATGGCGCGGACCGGCCGCGACTCGCGCTCGACGATCGCGGCGCGCATCCACTCGGGCGACTGCCGGTCGCCAAGGTCGCAATAGCCGTGGAAATAGCGGACGCTGCCGTCGATCCTTAGCTCGAAGAAGACACTCGTAACGCTGCCGGTGAGGAACTCGCGCATGGCGAACATATCGCCGCGCATCCACAACGGCGGCAGGATCTCGAACATATAGTCATGCTCGGCTGCGCCGATCTCGAACCACTCGCCCGCGTATAGCGCGGTCGCGTCGTCATCCGCGCGGTTCGGTCGCTCCTTGTGCCGATCGAACATACGGAACATCTGCCGGCGGTCGGCGGCGCCTTGATAGACCTTGCGGATCGAAGAGGGGGTCATGGTGGCTCCTTTCAGCCTCGTCGGGCCGAAGCGCGGCTCACCTTTCCGGTTCGCCATCCTCTTCAGCCCTTCTGACCCCTCCTTCGCGGCCGCCTCTCCGGTCCGGCGGGTCAAGGGCCGCGCAGCGGGCGAAGCCTCCCTTGACGCGCCGGCCGGGCATGCGGCAGCCAGGTTTTCCTCGCTCTCTTTGCTTCCCTCCTTTCTCATCACGCCGGTTGGGACCACCCGCTCACCAATCAAAGCTGGCGAGGGCGTCGATCATGTCGCCATCATGGTCGAGCAGCACGTAGTCGAAGCCTTCCCCGCGAGCCCAGCTCATGACCGCGAAGAGGTCATCGGGAATGGCGTCATCTCCTTCTCCGGCGTTTTCGTCATGGGCATAGACGAACCAGCCATAGGGTCCGTAAGGACCGCCGGCGCATGGCCAATGCTGGGGCGACATCGCGTCGAGGCGCTTCGCCGTGGCCTTCGTGACGTGACCTGTCGAAATCACCACGAAACGGCGAACTTCAAGCGTGCTCACGAGCGACCTCCGTGACTTCGGGTGCGATGGGAGAATCGAGGCCGAGCCGGCGCGCGGATGTCGCCTGCAGCATCCACCGTTGGCCTGCGATGCGTTTAAGGAATTCGGTCGCTGGCGGCACGCGGCCAAGGACCTCCTGTACGTGGCGTTCCGCCGCCACACGGGTCGGAACACAAGTTCCGCCCGTCAATGGAAGGACCGCGCCGAAGCGGGCCTCGGCCTCGAATACGCCGAAAGCGTGATGCCTGAATAGGAGATGGTCCGTGCCGCTCGCCCAGCGCGACGTCACCAGAAACCAGGAATGGAGCGGCAGGAAGTCCTGGGCGGCGCCGCCAAAGCGCATGACACTCGCCGCAGCGAGTTCGTGCGCGGTCGGAGTCGTCGCCGGCAACCAGTCGGGCGCCGCGAAGCCGACAAGCCACTCGCTCGCTTTCACGACGCGCGGCGCATCTTCCTCAAGATGCTGAAGCCCGAGCGACATGGTGGAGATCTTTACGCCATCGCTGTTTAGAATATCGTCGCCGAAGACTGCCACCGCTTCGCGTGCACCCTCGATATGATGGCGCAATGCGCGGTGCGTGAATCGACACAGGATCGATTTCGTGGCGTCGAACCAGGCGTGAAGAGGGTTGTAGTCCTGACAGATGCCGCCATAGCGGCGCGCGGACGAGCGCGCGTGGTCGTAGGGATGCATGATTGCTCTCCTTGGATTTGAGAAGGATGAAGATGGAGCGGCCTCAGCCGTTACGCGGGCTGACAGCCAAGTCGGCGAGGGTCGCGTCGATCGCTGCCTTCAGGCCGGATGCGTCGCTCCAGGCGTCGAAATCATCCGGCATCCCGCGGGGCAGCAGCGGAAGGTAGAAGTGGAAGACCTCGCGGGCATGGGCGAGCGTCAGCGCATCGGCGCGCCANGACCCATCCCATCGATCGCGCATATGCTTGCGGTAGCGTGCGATCCGCGCCGCGTCGACGGCGTGGGCGCCGCTACGAATCTCCCGCAGAAAGGCGCGAAGCGGCTCGTGCAAATGCGGAGCGGGCGATGTGTTGCGGCGCGCCTTGAACTGCCCAACCTGAAGGGTCAGAGGATGGAAGTCGCGCGCGAGGACAAGCTCGACTGTCGCCACGGGCTGTCCTTCTTCGCGAAGCGAAAGGATTTGCGTGTCGCCGCGGCGGCAGATGTCGTAGTAACCGCCGACGCAATGATCGAGCGCCCGTCCCTCTTCAACGAGGTCGGCAGCGGACGCGAGCACGACGATATCGAAGCGACCGCATACCGATCGCCAAGGAGCGCAGAGCGCCGGCCAGCCGGGACGGTCGGCGTGACGCTCATGGCGGAGCGCCGAGAGGGACGCCACGCGCCGATGCCACAACCCGACGGCTTCGTGGAACGCCTTGGGTCGGCGTGGACCGACGATGGCATGTCGTAACGCGGCAAGCAGACGCCGGCGCGTCTCGCTGCCGGCATCGCTTCGGTCGAGCTCGATCGCGCGCGCGAAGTTCGAGACATGATAGTCGCATGCAACCGCGCCGACACGGATACGCTCCGCCACGAGCGGGCGCAGAAGGTCGGCGCACAGGGCGTCGATGGCGTCCTTGATGGCCTGGGGGTTATCGCCGAGATAGTCAGGCCGCACGAAATTGTGCCGCTCACCGCGCGTCCAAACCGAATGCTCCCAGTCCTCGGGTCGGTCGGGCAGGCCGCCACCGGGCCATTCGTGCGGCGGGATCTCATGGGCCTTGAGCTCTTGTACCGCGTCGTGGAAATCCGACGGCCCGTCGATCGAACGTGCGAGGGACCGCGCGCCACGCAGCGCCCGCAACTCTGCGGTTTTGAGGCTGTGACGCTTCATCAGCAGGGGCGCCAGCGGTTGTCCCTGATCGATCGCCTCGCTGATAGACGTTTCACAGAGCGTGTGCGACAAGGCCCCGTAGTGGCTCATCGCCTGAACACGCCTTTTCAGCGCATCGGCGCGCCGCGGTCGGCNGCTCGTTTCCGGTGCAAGCAACCATATCGAGACACCCGAGAGGCGGTTCCGGGCCCGCATTGGAAGTTGCAAGTCGCGCGCTGCGATCTTGTTCATGTGGGCGAGAGACAGCTTCGCCGAGCGCGCGGCGAGACTGCCGGTGACGTCGGAGACAATCGCCGCGACCTCGTTTAGCTGACCGACGCCGCCGGCGGAGTTTAGGAGGGCGATAGTCAGCTCGGGAAAGCCGTGCTGCTCGATCCAGGCGCCGAAGGCGGGACTCGAATCCGGATCCGGCCGGGTGAGGTGGTCCTCGGCCACCCTGGCGATCAGACCAAGAAGCTCGATCGCATGGGCGTCATCTTTGGGCCGCGGCGTCGCGACCAAGCGTGGTCGCAGTGAGCCGGCAGTCGCGCGGATGGACAGTTTCACACGCGCGAGCGCGACGATCGCAGAAAGGGCGGCGAGATCGGCTGGTCGCATCGCAAGCGCCGGCGAGGCGTGGCTCAGCGTTGTGATTGCATCGGCCTTGAGGCGGGTCCAGGTCTGCTCGCTCATGGCGCGACCTCGCCATCGTTGACGACCAAGGGGATTGCCTCGCGGTCGTCATTATCGTCGGGTTCGTCGAGAAATTCCTCGTCGTCGAAATCCTCCTCATCGTCGTCTTCGTCCCCATAGATCATGTCGCATTCGATAAAGAGGCCATCGTCGTCCTCGAACGGACGCACGAAGACGTTGCCGTGGCCGCCTTCGTTATTGACCCAGTCGCCCTCCGGGGCCTCAACGACGATGTTCTCCAGGAGCTCGGGAAGCCGCCCGATCTGTCCGGTGTTGGCGAACAGCACGGGGATGTCCGGCAGTTCGCTCGTCGTGCTGTTGTCCGCGAACGTCACGCGTTCGAGCGTGGCTTCTCCGGAATCTCCGCCGCCGCTGAGCGAGTATTCGATTTCCGTGATCTTGAGCGCGCGCAGGATTGCGCGCAGCCGCTCCTCCATGCCCATGGTCTGGCCCTTCCTTTAGGTGTTGCAAACACCTTCGGGCGGCCGCCTCTCCGGTCCGGCGGGTCAAGGGCCGCGGAGCGGGCGAAGCCTCCCTTGACGCGCCGGCCGGGCATGCGGCATGTCATTCCTCCTTTTTCCGTTCCCCCTCTTCCCTCCCTTCCATCGCACGCTGCTCCACCGACCGAATCGCGGCGAGCGCGGCCCTGAACACAGCCGAACCGCGTTCTTCCGAAAAATCGGCGGCCGCGGCGACAGCGGCGCTGGCGGCATGGATGTCGTCGTCGCCGATCGCATCGGCTGCGACCGTTGCGAAGGTCTGGTCGCCGGCGATGATGTCGCCGATCGTCGCGCGCACCTCGCTCTCGTCGAACGACAGCAGGATGTGCGGCCGCGGCATCGGGGCGTCCGGAGCAGGATCGCGCGCACCGGCAAGAATCGCTTCCGCCTTGGCGACGGCCGATGCAGCGCGCTCGACCCAATAGGTGCTCTGCTCCGCATCGCCCGCGCCGCCCAGAACCTTGACCAGGCCGAGCAGGATCTCGAAATGATCCGCCTTGCGCTGCACGGTCTCGTCGAAATGCGACGGCACGGGCAGCGCTGGGCCGCTACAGGCGCAGTCGCGGCCGTCCCAGGCGCCCGTGACATAGGTTTCGCCGGCGGATTCATAGTCGCGCGTTTCCGCCTCCCAATCATCGTCCTTGATGGCGAGGCGGCAGGCCTCGGCAAGGCTCGGCGCCTCGTAGGAGCGGTGGCGGTAGACCGGCAGGTGGTAGGTGGTCTCGATCGTGTAGATGGGCATGGGAGCCGTCCTTCCCTTCGGGTGTTGAAGACACCTTCGGGGCGGCCGCTTCTCCGGTCCGGCGGGTCAAGGGCCGCGCAGCGGGCGCAGCCTCCCTTGACGCGCCGGCCGGGCATGCGGCAGCGCTCACTCATTGCCTGTCCGGCCCTCGGCTCTCGCCTTCACCTCTTATCCGCGCAAACCGTACCCGGCTGATTTCCCCCCGGCGGTTCGCAAGCTCGGATGATCACCCGGCCGCCGCGAGGGGCTCTTGTGCAAGTCGGCCGAGAAGCACGAGCAGATCTTCGTTCCAATCGCCGGCGCGCGGGCGCGCTCGCGCGTAGGAGGCGCCGGTCTCGTCAGCGATCTGCCGGATGCGCTCCGCATAAATCTCGCCCTGCCGATTGTTATCGGTCGCGCCGACAAGACGGGTATTCCGCCTACTGGCCAGACGGCGAATGGCTTCCTCGCTGGCCGGCGACCAGCCNCCGCCGGTGCTGACATAGAGCGTGTCTGGTCGCAGAACCTGGATCGCCGCGAGGCTCATGGCGTCGATCGCCGCCTCGGTGATACAGATCCTTGGCGCTGCCGAGGGACCCAGCCGGAACAGTTCCTTCGCACCGCCGGTCGCGAAACCACGCCACTCGGGGCCACGCTCTTCCCAGCCAAGCAGAGCGCCATCGTCGTTGCCATGAGCCGCCCACATGCTGCCGCGCGGGCCCTCGCGGAGTGCGCCCTGTCCGACGGCGGCGATCACAATCGTGTCGGGTATGCCGCGCACCTCGGTGAGGTAGCGCCAAGCCTCGGAGCCGAGCCGTGGGATGGCCCGCCGGCGCCAGCGAGCGGCTACCGCCGCGACCGGCGTGGACCGAACCTCACGCTGCCATGCAGGCGGGCTCGGCACAAAACCGACAAGCGCCGCGACCCGTTCGCAGGCTTGCGGAAAGCTTTGCGCGCCCAGATGCCCGGCCAAATCAAACACGTCACCTTTCGCGGTCGATAAGGGATCGAACCAGCCGCGATCGTTGTGAATGACGATGATGATCTGGGCATCGCGACGGTATTTGACGGCGCGCCGCGTGCTTTCTTTCAAATCGACCTTCCAACCACCCTGCTGGAGCAGCGCGGCACAACCCACCTTGGCTCGCAACTCTTCGATTTCGCTTTTCTCCATGATCCTTCACCTGGCGCGCTTCCCGCCTGGTCCTTTCTGTCGCTGACCCTCCGTTGCCCTATGGCGACGGCAATGCCATCCGCCCGCCGCGAAGCGTGCCGGATGCAAGGGCGCGTTGACAAGCCGTCTCAAAATGGGATCCCGGCCGCGGCGCAGCCTCCCTTGCATCGGGCATCGCGCAAGCGGCATCACCCCGGCTCAGCGAGCCGGGGCCATGGATCGTGCTGTTGGGCGAGCCTGACATCCTCTTTTCGAGCTTCGCCGGCGGCAAGATTGGGCGTCGATGAGTTGGGCGAAGCTGCGGCGGGACCTTCTGAGCGACGAGGCAGATGTCACGGGCGTGGCGCTTAAGGGGGAGCCTCCTTCGAATTCATTCACGCGATGTGCGTCAGGGATGGCTGCCCGAATGGGGGAAGACCCACCTGCGGGGCTTCCGCGCAGCCGCCAGCCCGGCCCGGAAGGGAGACGCCCAATCCTGTGATCGCAAGCGAAGCTTTACGCAAACCATCTAGAAGCGGCGCGAACGAGCGGTTATGAGTCGTATGGGGCAGTACGCGCTGCCCTGGGGCGTCGAAACCCCTGCTAGCGGTTGGTGCCGGCCGTTACGGCATCAAACTCCTTGACCTTATGGTCGGGGAGCCTGTGGCGTATGCAACAGGTTCTTCCCGAACTAAAGGCCACAGGGCCGTCTAGCACGGTTTCGAACTCCCCGATCACCAAGAGTCAGAGAGGGTTCGTTTGCGGGGGCGTACCGCAGACACGATCCCAGTGGGGAGCATCGGGTGGTTCAGGACGGAGAGCACGTATCGTCCCTCGAGTCGCAGACGGTCGCGGCTCATCGCGCCTATGTCGAGGCCTTGGCAGCGTGGGAGAAGGTCGTGCATATGGCCTCATGCCCTATCTGTCGGCCGGAAGGTCTTACCGACAAGGATCACCAACGGCGCTGCGACAGCGCCGAGCTTGAAAAGGAACGTCGGCGGGTCGCTTTTCGGAATCTCTGCGATGAGCTTGGCTATGTCCCTGAAGGTCGGGACATAGGGCTTTCCGCGCCATCCTGCCCAGCCGGCCATCGCGTGCGTTCGCCATCCGATAAGGCGTAAGGGCGACATCCGCGTGCGCCAGCAGCCACGGTAAGAGCCAGATAAGGCGGCCGTGGCGCGGTGCCNTGTCGCGGGCTTGCCCCACTCCCGACATAGCCGTCGCAATACTCGATGATGTTGCGAATCGATCGAGGCTGGAATGGTGTCGCTTGGCATCGTGCGACCGACTGTTGGGGGACGCTGGCTGCTGAGCTGGCTTCTTGTCGGATGGATCGGAATGTTTGCGCTGGCGCCGGTGCAGATCGAGGTCACGGCTCGATCGTTCGCGCACCCGGCGGTCCATTTGATCGCGACGGACGACAACGCGGGGCTCGGGCACTTCAAACAGGCGGTTCACGTTCATGAGTGCGCCAGCGCGACTTGCAGTCTGTGGGCTGCGCTCCTGTCAAACCAGGCCGTCCTGTTGCTCCGGGATGTGAAAGCACGCCTGCGCGCGCCTGATGAAGATGGCGCCGGCCTCGGGCCGCTGGAGTTTGAACGCCCACCGCGTGGCGCCGCGCACGTCCGCACATAGCTTTGCATCGCGCGCCACTGAAAGTGGTGCGCAACGCTTTCACACATCGTCCGGTCTTGTTGTCTCACGTTTCGATGCTCACGGCTTCCGTCGTGGGCGTGCGGCGGGTGAGACGTCATGCCTGCATCCGCCAGTGGGTCACTGCAGGACAAGCCGGCCTTTCTTGAAGACAAGCCATGAAGAAGATTATGTCCTACGTTGCAACCACCCTCCTATCGGCGGCGATGATCGACGCGGCAGCTGCGAGCGATGCGCAGTTGAGCGCAACGCTGCTGGCCGCGCGATGTCCGGTCGCAAACATCGAGGAGACGTACAAATCGGACGCGATTTCCGTCTTCAAGGTTGACTGCAAAGGCCGAGGAGACCGGCGCCTCGTCGTCACCTGCACGCGCGCGGGCTGCACCGCATCGAGCGAGCGCAATGATGATGACGAGGGCTGATTGACTATTAACAGTCACCGGCAGGCGCGCGCATTTTAGCGCAGGCGCGCGGCGATCGCGTTCATCTGTTCGATTTCACGGCGCTGCCCCTGCGAGATCTCCTGGCAGAGCTTGACCAGTTCCGGGTCCTGCAGTTTGGCCTCGCGGCACATCAGGATTGCGCCGGAATGGTGGGGAACCATCGATTGGATGAATTGGCGGTCGCCGACCAGCGCCTGGCTGCGCGTGGCCCAGAACGAGCCGAGCGTTACTAACGCGAACACGACATAAAGGATAATATTTGTGCGGGCGTCCTGATACATGCCCGCCATGGTGGCGAGCATCAATATCCCCATCGGGGCCCACATGGTCAGGGCCATGTAGAGCATGTTGATGTTGTTACGATAGTCCGGCCATCCGTCGATCATCGTGTACATCACAAGGTACATGACGATCAGGCTCAATAACAGATTGAGGCCGAGCAACCAGTATGCGCGCGTTCCCGAGTGGATGTGTCCTTGGTGATGAGCCGTCTCGTCCATCGGACGGGTCCTCTTCCTGGTTCTCTATTGTGCCAGCCGTAATTGCCGTGCGGCAAGTGAACGCTCTGAAGGGACGAATGTTTCGAGAAGCGGGCTGCCCGACACTGTCCGGGGCGCGGCGCGACCCAGCTTCAACCGGCCGGGCTCTGAAAATCCAGGGAGCAGCGCGGCCCGGCGGCAAGCCGGGCCGCGCTGGGCGGCGTCACGCGGCGTCACGCGGCGGCGGCCGCCGGATAACCGGCGCGCTGCAACGCCGCCTCGAAGTCGGCTCGCGGGCGCTGCGAGGCGACATCGACCTTGCGGGTGTTCGGATCGATGGTGACCTTGGCCTGGGCGTCCACGCTCTGGATCGCCTTGGTCACGCTGCGGGCGCAGCCGCCGCAGGTCATATTCTTGATGTGGAACTGCATGAGGATCTCCTTTTGTCTCTCATGCCCATTCAGATGGCGGTTTCCAGCGTGGGAAGGTCAAGAGGTGGCCACATCTTTTTTTGGCCTTGACCTTCCCACGGTTGGAAGCCCCATCTTTCCGCTAAGCATTCGCATCAATTGCGGAAGGATAGGGCCATGAACGCGCCAGTCAGGGACGTCTCTGCCGGCAGAAACGCAGTGATCTTGCCGATCGAGGGCATGAGCTGCGCGTCCTGCGTGGGACGTGTGGAGAAAGCGCTCAAGGCCGTGCCTGGCGTCGAAAGCGCCAGCGTCAACCTTGCAACCGAGAGGGCCGAGGTCACGGCCGAAGCGCCGATCGCCTATGGGGCGTTGGTCGCCGCGGTCGAAGATGCCGGCTATGCCGTGCCATCGACACGAACAGAAATCGCCATCGAAGGCATGACCTGCGCCTCCTGCGTGGCGCGGGTCGAGCGGGCGCTGGCGGCGGTCCCTGGTGTCGCGGCCGCGCGGGTGAACCTTGCCACCGAGCGTGCGACGATCGAAGGATCGGTCGACACGGCCCTGCTCGTCAAGGCCATCGAGGATGCCGGCTACGACGCCCGCGTCGTCGCTGCCGGATCGCCGGATGCAGCGGCGGTCGCGCGCAAGGAGGCGGAGACCGCCGGGCTGAAGCGCGATCTCACCGTAGCGGCGCTGCTGAGCGCGCCGATCGTCGTGCTGGAGATGGGTTCGCATCTCGTGCCGGCGATCCATGAGTTGATCATGCAAACCATCGGCATGCAGACGAACTGGTATCTCCAGTTCGTGCTGACGACCCTGGTCCTGTTCGTGCCGGGGCGACGGTTCTACACGAAGGGCTTGCCGGCCCTGGCGCGGTTCGCGCCGGACATGAGCTCGCTCGTCGCCGTCGGCACGCTGGCGGCCTATCTCTATTCGCTCGTCGCGACCTTTGCGTCGCAGATTCTGCCGCCCGGCACGGTCAACGTCTATTACGAGGCCGCGGCGGTGATCGTCACCTTGATCCTGCTCGGCCGCTTCCTCGAAGCCCGCGCCAAGGGGCGGACGTCGGAAGCGATCAAGCGCCTGGTCGGCTTGCAGCCGAGGATCGCGCATGTCCGGCGCGGCGACAGTCTCGTGGATCTCGACATTAGCAAGGTGGTGGCGGGCGACGTGGTCGAGGTCCGGCCCGGCGAGCGCGTGCCGATCGACGGCGACGTGCTCGAGGGCGGGAGCTACATTGATGAATCGATGATCACAGGCGAGCCGATCCCGGTGGCCAAGGCGGCCGGGAGCACCGTCGTCGGGGGCACGGTGAACCAGAAGGGCGCGCTCAGCGTCCGGGCAACCGCGATCGGTGATGCGACGGTGCTCGCGCAGATCATTCGCATGGTCGAGGAGGCGCAGGGATCGAAGCTCCCGATCCAGGCCCTGGTTGATCGGGTGACGATGTGGTTCGTCCCGGCGGTCATGGCCGTGGCGGCCGCGACATTCGCGGTCTGGCTGATCTTCGGGCCGGACCCTGCGCTCACCTTCGCCGTCGTCAATGCGGTCGCCGTCCTCATCATCGCCTGTCCCTGTGCGATGGGCCTCGCCACGCCGACCTCGATTATGGTCGGCACCGGACGCGGCGCCGAGATGGGCGTGCTGTTCCGCAAGGGCGAGGCGCTGCAATTGCTGAAGGATGCCAAGGTGGTGGCGATCGACAAGACCGGCACCGTGACGGAAGGCCGGCCGGTCCTCACCGATCTCGACGTGGCCGAGGGATTCGAGCGCGGCGCGGTCCTCGCGCGGGTCGCCGCCGTAGAGGCGAAGTCCGAGCACCCGATCGCGCGGGCGATCGTGGATGCGGCAGCGCAGGAGGGCCTGCGCCTGCCGGAGATCAGCCGGTTCGAGTCGATCACCGGCTTCGGCGTCACCGCGGATGCGGGCGGTGCGCGCGTGGAGATCGGCGCCGATCGCTACATGCGCTCGCTTGGCCTCGACGTGGCGCGGCTTGCGGCGACCGCGAGCGGCCTCGCCGACGAGGGCAAGTCGCCGCTCTATGCGGCGATCGATGGCAAACTTGCCGCCATCATCGCGGTCGCCGACCCCATCAAGGCGACAAGCCCCGATGCGGTCGCGGCGTTGCACGGTTTGGGGCTGAAGGTCGCCATGATCACCGGCGACAACGCCCGCACCGCCGGCGCCATTGCGCGTCAACTCGGCATCGACGAGGTCGTCGCCGAGGTGCCGCCGGAAGGGAAGGTCGAAGCGGTCCGGCGCCTCAAGCAAGCCTATGGCCGGCTCGCCTTCGTCGGCGATGGCATCAACGACGCGCCCGCGCTGGCGGAAGCGGATGTCGGCCTTGCGGTCGGCACGGGCACCGACATCGCGATCGAGGCGGCCGACGTGGTTTTGATGTCGGGCAGCATCAAGGGTGTCGCCGATGCGTTCGCGCTGTCGAAGGCGACCATCGGCAACATCCGGCAGAACCTGTTCTGGGCTTTCGCTTACAACGTCGTGCTCATTCCGGTCGCCGCCGGCGTGCTTTATCCGGCATTCGGCATCCTGCTGTCGCCGGTGCTGGCCGCGGGCGCGATGGCGCTCTCGAGCGTGTTCGTGCTCGGCAACGCGCTTCGGCTTCGGCGCTTCCGTCCGCGGCTTGCACCGGGCGCCCACGACGCTTCGAATCAGGGGGTCACAGCATTGGCTGGCGCATCTACGGCGCTGGAAAGGAGCGCAGCGTGAACATTGGCGAGGCGGCGTGTGCTTCTGGCGTCAGCGCCAAGATGATCCGGTACTATGAGCAAAGCGGCTTGATCCCGAAGGCGGGCCGGTCGGCGGCCGGTTACCGCGATTACTCCACGACCGATGTGCACATGTTGCGTTTCGTACGGCGTTCGCGCGACCTCGGCTTATCGATGGCGGAGATCGAGGAGCTGTTGCAGCTCTGGCGGGATCGCAGCCGGCAAAGCGCGGATGTAAAGCGTATCGCGCTGGCGCGCATCGCCGATCTGCGCCGGCGCATCCAGGAGATGGAAGAGATGGCGGCGACGCTGGAGCATCTGGCGTCCTGCTGCTCGGGAGACAATCGTCCCGACTGCCCGATCCTCGCCGATCTGGAACAGGGCGAGGCGTGCAAGCCGCGCCGCTCGCACAGGTTCGAATCCTGTCGGGTGCACCGCACCGGGTAACGATGACAACTTTGTCTACGCTATAGCCCTCTAAAATCCGGGCTGAGAGGCGGACGGAACATATTGAAAGAACAAATTAATTCCGAAGCAAGACGTATTCTTTCGTCACATGCGGTATTGCCCAGGTGGGTATCAATGAGGCGCGATTGCCGCGGACCTATAATGGACGGACTTCTCGGTCGAGATCTCGGCAGCACTCACTCCTCAATTGATTCGTGTGATCGTTTGCTTTGCTTGCGACAATCAGTCCTGGCTGACATTGATGTGATCCTCGCCATCTTTTCTTGCGCCGCGCAATGTGAGAGGTTGCGTGCGTGAAGTTCTGGTCCTTGCTCCCCCGTCTGCTCTCGATCCTGGCGGTCCTGAGCCTTCTGACCGCGCCGATGGCAGCTCCATCGGCCGCGGCGATGATGACTGCCGAGCCCATGACGGCGATGGAGGACATGGCCGGAATGGCGGAGGACATGCCTTGCTGTCCGCAGCAGAAGCAATCGCTGCCGGATTGCCAGAAGTCGTGTCCGTTGGCGACTTTGTGCGTGGCCAAATGTTTCCCGAACGCGCCAGCGGTCAGCGCATCCCATCGGGCCATTTTCGTGCCCGTGACCGTGCTCACACCTTGGGATGACGCCGCACGCGATCTCCTGGCCGAACCACCCCCTCCACGACCTCCCAGAACCTGAGTTCATCGCCGGCTCGTTTTGAGCCGTCTGGCGCCGTGCGGCCGACTGCCGTGTGGCGAAGCGCCGTGGCCTGTTGCCACGAGCCCAGCCGCGCGCCTGCGCGGATCAATGATGAAACTCGGGAATTGAACAATGAAGTTTTTTGCAATGAAGCGCACCGCAACGGCGGTGCTGATCGGTCTTGCGGCCTTTTCCTCCAACGCGTGGGCGGGGATTCAGGACTACGAGTTCCAGCTCGTCCAGCCTGAGATCAAGCAAGGCAATGCGGCCGTGATCGCCGTGCGCCTGGTCGACAAGCGCTCGGGCAAAGCCGTGCCAGATGCGGTGATCTTCGCTCAGCGGGTCGATATGGCACCCGATGGGATGGAGATGATGGCGGCGCCGATCGAAGTGCTGCCGTCGCCCGAGCCGGGCGTCTACCGGTTCCAGGCGCAGATCTCTATGGCGGGCGGTTGGCGCCTGTCGCTCGGCGCCAAGGTGCAGGGCGAGACCGGCACGCTCGAAAACAAACTCGTGTTCAAGGCTGTGCCATGAGCCGGGCGGGCCGAATTGGCCTCACCCTCGCCGCCGTTCTGGCGGCGGGGGCCGGAGGCTATTGGGCCGGGCATCGCGATCTCGCGCTGCCTGACCTTTCATGGCTTCGCGCCGTCCCTTGGCTTGAGAGTGCCGGAATTCTGCAGGCGAGCGCCGGTCCCGCACAATCGGGACCTGTCATCTATTACCGCGATCCGGACGGGCAGCCCTTCTATTCCGCCGTGCCGAAGAAGACCGCCGACGGCCGGGACTTCCTCGCGGTCCATGCCGACGAGGACGTGAGCTTCGAGGACAAGTCGGCGAACAAGGATGTAGCAGCCGCCCCCGCCAATGGTGGCGCGAAGCGCGTGCTGTACTACCGCAACCCGATGGGTTTGCCGGACACCTCGCCGACACCCAAGAAGGATTCGATGGGGATGGACTACATCCCCGTTTACGAGGGCGAGGACGAGGATAGCTCTTCGGTCAAGGTCGCCCCAGGCAAGCTGCAGCGGACGGGCGTGAGGACGGAGGCGGCCGCCGAAAGAGCGATCGTCAATCCGGTGCGCGTGCCGGGAACGGTGCAGCTCGACGAGCGGCGCGTGACCGTCGTTGCAACACGCTCGGACGCTTTCATCAACACGGTCGCGAGCGTGACGACCGGCGATCGCATCGCCAAGGGCCAAGCCCTTCTTCAGCTCTATTCGCCCGAGATCGCTGCCGCTGGTGCCCAATTCCTCACCGACCTAAACAGTGGCGGGAGGGACGGAGGGCTCGGTGGCGCCCGCCGAAGACTTGAGAATTTCGGCGTCTCGCCCGAAGCAATCGCCGAGATCGAACGGACACGCAAGGTGCCGCTTTCGATGACTTGGCGGGCGCCTCGCGACGGCATCGTGCTTCAGCGCAACGCCGTGGAGGGGATGAAGGCCGCGCCCGGCGATATTCTCTTTCGGCTTGCCGACATTTCGACCGTCTGGGTTGTGGCGGACGTGCCCGAGTACCAGCTCGGCGCGGTCAAGGTGGGGGCAGCCGCTACCATCCGACTGCGCAGCCAGCCTGGCCAAACCTTTACTGGCCGTGTCGCCCTGATCTACCCGCAAGTCGCGACGGATACGCGCACGACGAAGGTGCGCATCGAAATCCCGAATCCTGACGGCATGATGCTGCCGGATATGTATGCCGATGTCGAGATCGCCAGCGGCAGCGGGGGACAAGTCGTGGCCGTTCCCGACAATGCTGTAATTGACACCGGAAGCCGGCAGGTCGTCATCGTGTACAAGGGCGACGGCCGCTTCGAGCCGCGGCAGGTTCAGGTTGGCCAACAAGGCGGCGGGTTCACCGAAATCCGCTCCGGGATCACGGCCGGCGACAAGATCGTTGTTGCAGCTAACTTCCTGATCGATGCGGAGAGCAACCTCAAGGCCGCGATGAACGGCATGACGAGCGCGGAGGCGACACCATGATCGCCCGGCTGATCGCGTGGTCCGCACGCAACCTCATCCTGATCTTCGTCGGCACAGCCTTTGCGGTCGCGGCTGGCCTCTATGCCCTGAAGACGCTGCCGCTCGACGCCATTCCCGATCTCTCCGACGTGCAGGTCATCGTCTACACCGACTATCCCGGCCAGGCGCCGCAGGTGGTCGAGGACCAGGTCACCTACCCATTGACGACGGCGATGTTGACCGTTCCGAAGTCCAAGGTCGTTCGAGGCTTTTCCTTCTTCGGAGTCTCCTTCGTTTATGTGATCTTCGAGGACGGCACCGATCCCTATTGGGCAAGGAGCCGTGTTCTTGAATATCTCAACGCAGCGGCGCAACGCCTGCCACAGGGCGTGACGCCGGGGCTTGGGCCGGATGCGACCGGCGTCGGCTGGGTCTATCAATATGCCGTCGTTGCGAAGGAGATGACCCTCGCCGAACTGCGCTCGCTGCAGGATTGGGTCGTGCGTTACGGCGCTTCCAAGGCCGAGGGGGTCGCAGAGGTCGCGAGTGTCGGCGGTTTTGTGAAGCAGTACAATATAGTTGTCGATCCGCTCCGGCTGCGTGCCCAGGGCATTTCGCTTGCGATGGTCCGCGACGCGGTACGGGCCAGCAATCGCGACGTCGGCGGCCGCACGCTTGAGCTCTCCGAGTTCGAGTTCATGGTGCGCGGCCGCGGCTACATCAAGTCGCAAGCCGATATCGAGAACATCGTCCTCAAGAGTGCCCAGGGCGTGCCGCTGCGGTTGCGAGACGTGGCTCGCGTCGAGATCGGCCCCGACGAAAGGCGCGGCATCACTGAGCTCAATGGCGAGGGCGAAGTCGCGAGCGGAATCGTGCTGCAGCGCTTCGGCGCCAATGCGCTCACCGTGATCGATAATGTGAAGCAGCGTCTCGCCGACATCGCCGGCAGCCTGCCGAAGGGCGCTGAGATCGTGCCGGTTTACGATCGTTCGCATCTGATCGAGGCGGCGATCGAAACGCTCAAGGGCACGCTGGTCGAGGAAAGCATTATCGTCGCCCTTGTGTGTGTCGTCTTCCTGCTACATCTCCGCAGCGCTCTCGTCGCCATCCTGATGCTGCCGGTCGGGATCCTGATCGCCTTCGCGGCCATGAGAGCGATCGGGCTCGGCTCCAACATCATGAGCCTTGGCGGCATCGCGATTGCCGTCGGCGCCATGATCGACGCGGCGATCGTGATGATCGAGAATGCGCACAAACATCTCGAACGAGCCGAACCGGGCAAATCGCGGGTGCAGACCCTGATCGATGCGGCAAGCGAGGTCGGGCCGGCGCTGTTTTTCAGCCTGTTGATCATCACCGTTTCCTTCCTGCCGATTTTCACGTTGGAATCGCAGGAAGGCCGTCTGTTCGGTCCGCTCGCCTTCACCAAGACCTTCGCCATGGCGGCCGCGGCGCTCCTGTCGGTGACGCTGGTGCCAGCGCTGATGGTGATCTTCGTGCGCGGACGGATCATTCCGGAACACAAGAACCCGATCAACCGCTTCCTGATCTGGATCTACCGCCCGGTGATCCGGGGCGTGCTCAAGGCCAAGATGCTGACCATCCTGCTGGCGCTCGTCGTTCTTGGCGTTTCCGTCTGGCCGGCCCGCCAGCTCGGCTCCGAGTTCATGCCGAACCTCAATGAAGGCACGTTGATGTACATGCCGACAACGTTGCCGGGGCTCTCGGTGACCAAGGCAGCGGAGCTCCTGCAGATGCAGGATCGCATCATCAAGTCCTTCCCCGAAGTCGATTCTGTCTATGGCAAGGCCGGGCGCGCGGCGACAGCCACGGATCCGGCTCCGACCGAAATGTTCGAGACGATCATCAATCTGAAGCCCAAGGAGCAGTGGCGGCCAGGCATGACCATCGACAGCCTCAAGGCGGAGATGGACAAGGCGCTGCAGTTCCCCGGCGTGTCGAACGCCTGGACGATGCCGATCCGCGCCCGCATCGACATGCTGTCGACCGGCATCCGCACCCCCGTTGGCGTCAAGGTGTTCGGTACTGATCTGACCGAAATGGAGAAGATCGCACGCCAGATCGAAGCGACGCTGAAGAACGTACCGGGGACATCCAGCGCCTATGCCGAGCGCGTGATCGGCGGCTATTACCTCGATATCGTTCCGGATCGCGAAGCGCTCGGCCGCTACGGACTTGCCGTCGGCGATGTCCAGGACGTCATCGCGACCGCGCTCGGTGGCGAGACGGTGACGACGACGGTCGAAGGGCGAGAGCGCTACGGGGTCAATATTCGTTATCCGCGGGATCTGCGCTCGAACCCCAGGGCGATCGAGACGGATGTGCAGGTGCCGCTGCCTGGCGGCGGGGCGGTGCCACTCGGCGAAGTGGCCAAGGTCGAGCTCACGCGTGGCGCCACGTCGATCCGCACGGAAAACGGCCAGCTTGCAACCTACATCTTCGTCGACATCAGCGGCCGTGATCTCGGCGGCTATGTCGCTGATGCCCAAAGGGCCGTTGCTGAGCGGGTGACGCTGCCGCCCGGCTACACCGTTGGGTGGAGCGGCCAGTTTGAATATCTGCAACGCGCCGAGGCACGCATGAAGATCGTCGTGCCGGTCACGCTACTCATCATCTTCCTGCTGCTCTATCTGAACTTCAAGGCGCTGACCGAGACCCTCATTGTCATGCTGTCCTTGCCGTTCGCGCTGGTCGGCGGGGTCTGGCTGATGTGGTGGCTCGGCTTCAACATGTCGGTCGCGGTCGCCGTCGGCTTCATCGCGCTCGCAGGCGTCGCTGCCGAAACCGGCGTGGTTATGCTCATCTACCTTGAGCAAGCGATGGTCGAACTGAAGGAGGAACGCGCCAAGCAGAAGCGCAGATTCACCCGCGCTGATCTCCATGAGGCGATCATGCTGGGTGCGGTGGAGCGGGTTCGACCGAAGATGATGACGGTTGTCGCCATCATGGCCGGTCTCGTTCCGATCCTATGGAGCACAGGGGCCGGGTCTGAGGTGATGCAGCGCATCGCTGTGCCGATGATCGGCGGCATGATCTCGTCGACCCTCCTGACCCTGGTGGTGATCCCCGCCATCTACGGCCTGATCAAGGGATGGCGGTTGCCGTCAACGTCCTCTGCGGAGTTGATCGAGGCAGAGTTCAGGTTGCCTCCTCTCAAGGAAGCCGCCGAATGAAAGGAGGTTGCCATGATGAACGACATGATGGGCAGCGGAATGATGTGGGGCATGGGCCTCGCGGGGATCGTCGGGATCATCCTGATTGCTCTCGTGATCGCCGCGCTCATCAAGTATCTGTTTTTCCGATGACCAACGCGAGGGGGCCGAATATTTTCGCGTTACTTCGCGGGCGGCCGAAGGTCGCAAGCATCGGTGACGGCTTGTTTTTGGCGCATTTTGGCGTCATCCTTCGAGTTGCCATGGAACGCTGGTCGGCTCGAAAGCTTGTCGCTATGTTCCTCGCGGTCTTCGTCACCGTGGGGATGAGCCTCTCTGCGGTTCAGGCGAGCGGCATGTCGGCGCAAATGGCGATGGCCTCCGACATGACCGGCTCGGCACATGACGGTTGCCCTGGCTGTCCGAATGGCGGCGGCGATGATGGCATGAAGGCGATGGTGTGCGGTGTAGTCTGCGCCGTTCCCATTCTCGCGATGCTCCCGGAGGGAGCATCCATGCCGGCAGCTCAAAAAGCGGACTCCTATCCGGCGCGCGACGCCTTTCTTCATGGAAGGCGAGCGCCGCCCGATCCTTACCCACCGCGAACCACCGACATAGGCTGACACCCCGGCCGTCGCGAGAAGCGACCGAGCCGGTCGAGCGAACGTGTCTGCGCCTTTTTCACGCGATAGCTCGCTGAACGCCGACGCGTTCCGTCATCAACGATGATCGGAAGGATCGCATGTGACTACGCAATCCAATTACCCTCTCTCGCGCCGGACCCTGCTCCAGGCGGGTGGCGGCCTCTTCTTGACGATGGCTTGGCGGCAGCGGCCGGCCTGGGCCGCCACACCTGTCGAGCGCCGCATCGTAGCAAGTCCAGCCCGCGCACGCCTTGCCGGAACTGGTCATCCGGAAACGGATGTCTGGACTTACGACGGCATGGTGCCCGGCCCGCTCGTTCGCCTGCGCCAAGGCGAGCCAGTACGCCTCACCATCGAGAACCGTCTCGACCAGGAGACCACGGTCCATTGGCACGGCATCAGATTACCAAACCCCATGGATGGCGTCCCCGGCCTGACCCAGCCTCCTATCAAGCCGGGCGAGAGCTTCGCCTATGAGTTCACGCCGCCGGATGCAGGGACGTTCTGGTATCACCCGCACGCCAACAGCCTCGAGCAGCTCGGCCGCGGACTTGCGGGAGCCGTCATTATCGAGGAGCGTGAGCCCATCGCCGTCGATCGCGACCTTCTCTGGCTCCTGGCCGACTGGCGGCTGAACGCGCAGGGTGAGATCGCCGCCGGCTTCGGCAACCGCATGGAAGCGGCGATGTCCGGCCGGGTCGGCAACACCGTCACGCTCAACGGCAGCGTGTCGAAGGAGGAGCCGGTGCGTGCCGGCGAACGTGTCCGCCTGCGCCTCGTCAACGGCTCGCTCGCCCGCATCATGGCACTGCGCTTCGAGGGGCACCGGCCGGTGATCGTGGCAGTCGACGGCCAGCCTTGCGAACCGCATGAGCCCGAAGGGAGCCGGATTCTGCTCGGCCCCGCCATGCGTATCGACGTCGCGCTCGACCTGCAAGGTGAGCCGGGGCGCCGCTATCGCGTGGTCGACGACTTCTACGACGGCCTGGCTTACCGGGTGACCGAACTCGCCTATGACGAGAAGCCACCCATCAGGTCGCATCCGCTCGACACGCTCAGTCTGCCACGCAATCCCCTGCCGGAGCTCGACCTTGCCGATGCGGAGCGCCACGAGTTGACGCTTCAGGGCGGCATGATGGGTGGCGGCGGCATGACCGGAATGGGCGGGATGATGGGCGGTAGCATGATGGGCGGAATGATGGGCATGGGCGGCGGAGCCGCCTGGGCCATCAACGGCATGTCGATGACCGGCGACGGTCATGCCGGCATGGAGCCCGTCCTGACGTTCCAGCGCGGACGCAGCATCGTGCTGAACCTACGCAACGAGACCGCCTGGTGGCACCCGATGCATCTGCACGGCCACAGCATGCTGGTGCTCGGTCGCAACGGCGCGCCGGTGCCTTATCGGCAGTGGCAGGACACCGTCCTGATGGCGCCCAAGGATACGGTCAAAGTTGCCTTCGTCGCCGACAATCCCGGCGACTGGATGCTGCACTGCCATGTGATGGACCACCAGGTGGCCGGCCTGATGACCGTGCTGCGCGTGGCCTGAACTCGAACCTGATGAAGGAGATCATCGATGCAAAGACGAACTTTTCTGCTCGGGAGCGCCGCCATTCTGCTGCTGCCGATCCCGGCGATGGCAGACACCGGCATTCGCGCGACGCTCTACAAGAGCCCTCTATGCAGTTGCTGCGAGGGCTATGCCGGCTACCTGCGGCAGAACGGTTTCCAGGTGGAGGTCAAGCCGACCAATGATCTGGCCGAGATCAGCCGCAAGGCCGGGGTCCCGGAGGCGTTCCAAGGCTGCCACACGATGTTCGTCGACGGCTACGTGATCGACGGCCACGTGCCGGTCAATGTCGTTCACAGGCTGCTCGCGGAGAAGCCCGCGATTGCCGGCATTACCCTGCCAGGCATGCCGATGGGTTCGCCCGGCATGGCTGGCACCAAGACCGAGAAATTCGTGATCTACGCCCTCACGAAGGACGGCATGCCTCCAACCGTCTACGCGACGGAATGACCAGTCCGGGAAGTTCCTGCGATGACTGAGATCGCAACCACACACCCCCCGGAGGTGACTAAAAGGCCGGCCGGCGCGGTCACGCGACGACGCTTGTTTTTGGCCGCGCCGGCCATCGGTTTTGGAGGGCTTGCGACCGTATTCGCTGCGCGGCTCGGGAGCGATCCGAGCCAGCTTCCCTCGGCCTTGATCGGGAAGCCCGTTCCGATCTTCGACCTGCCGCCAGTCCAGGGCCGCACGCTCGGCCTGTCGAGCGGTGACCTCGATGGTGAGGTCTCGCTCGTCAACGTCTTCGCGTCCTGGTGCGTCGCCTGCCGGGCCGAGCATCCGCTGTTCTTGCGCCTTGCCCGAGACAAGACGGTGCCGATCCACGGGCTGAACTACAAGGATCGGCCCGGGGACGCAGCCCACTGGCTCGACAGTCTCGGCGACCCGTACACGCGTACCGGGGCCGACCGCGACGGCCGGGTGGCGATCGACTGGGGTGTCTACGGCGTGCCCGAGACCTACGTGATCGACGCGGATAGGCGCATCGCGCATAGACAGATCGGCCCGATCACCGACCAGGCGCTGGAGGAGACCGTCCTGCCGCTCATTGAGCGGCTGCGCCGACAGGCAAAAGGAGGTCCGTCATGAGATGGCTCGCCTTCACTCTCGCCACACTTACTGTCGCAGTCGGACCGGCACTTGCCGATCCGCCGCAGAATTTCGTGCTGCGTGAGACGCCGGCGCCTGTACCCGAGCTCCAGTTTACCGATGGTGAGGGCAAGCCGCAGACCCTCGCGGATTTCCGCGGCAAGGTGGCCCTCCTCAACATCTGGGCAACCTGGTGCCTGCCGTGCCGAAAGGAGATGCCGACGCTCGACCGGCTGCAGGCAACGCTCGGCGGGTCGGATTTTGAAGTCGTCGCTTTGTCGATCGACCGCGGCGGGGCCGAGGTCGTGAAGAAGTTCTACACCGACATCGGCATCCAGCATCTCAGCATTCACATCGACAGCTCCGGCAAGGCTGGCTTCGCTTTGGCAACCGCCGGCCTGCCAACAACGCTGCTGATCGACCGTCAGGGTCAGGAACTCGGCCGACTGATCGGCCCTGCCGAATGGGATGCACCGGACATGGTCGCATTCCTCAAATCAATCATCGCTCGAAAAGAGGGACACCTGTCACCCCCACACCAGAAGGACCAACCGCTATGACTGACATCAATGCGACTGACCTGCCGACCCGTGCCGAGCCCCGGGAAAGCCCACGACGATTGCGGCGCTGGCTACAAGGTCGGCGTGGCCTGCTCCTGCTCGCGATCCTGGCGCTCACGCTCGGCGTAGCGTTCAATTGGAGCTGGCTCGTTGCGATCGGCGCTGCTCCTCTGCTGCTGAGCGCGCTTCCGTGTCTCGCCATGTGTGCGCTCGGCCTGTGCATGAACCGGGCGAGCAGTTCGCCCGCGGCCAAGGCATCGCCGACCGGAGCCAGCGATGCGGCTGTGCCCGATGGCTCGGCCAGCGCTCGCGGGTCGTGCTGTTTGCCGGGAGCAGATAGTTCTTCGAGGTGATGCCATGGAGCTCCTGAAGTCTGTGGCGCTCGCGTTCGCGCTCGTGACGACGATCATTGCGCCGGTCCTGGCGCATTCCCTCGAAGAGGTCGACCAGGATCTGCGCGACAAGGACAAGTATTTCCAGCCAGTCGACAGCGAGGCGCCCAGCTTCTCGTTGCAGGATGCCGATGGCCGCGTCGTCAGCCTCGCCGGCCTGCGCGGCAAGGTCGTCGTGCTGAATTTCATTTACACGAACTGTCCTGATGTCTGTCCGCTCCACGCCGAGCGGATCGCCGAGCTCCAGGTGATGATCAACCAGACGCCGATGAAGGCGATGGTCGAGTTCGTCACCATCACGACCGATCCGAAGCGCGACACAGGCGAGGTCCTGCGCGACTACGGCAAGGCTCACGGCCTCGACCCTGTAAACTGGGTGTTTCTAACAGCGACGCCTGATCAGCCCGAGGACAGCACTCGCAAGATCGCAGAGGCCTATGGGCTCAAGTTCACGCAAGGCGACGACGGCATGCAGATGCACGGCATCGTCACCCATGTCATCGACCAGGATGGGCGGCTGCGGGCTCGCTTTCATGGCTTGAAGTTCGAACCGGTCAATCTGGTGATCTTCGTCAATGCGCTCACCAATCGCGCGCAAAGGCCGCATGGGCACCAGCAACCGGGACTATGGGAGAAGCTCAAAGGGCTCTTCTGATGGCATCGAACGCATGCGAGCGGATTGAGCTCGCCGGAAAGTGATGTGAAGCGGCGATCTTCGCCGCGGTGGCAGGGGTGAGACGGTGTCAGCGATCTCCAACATCAGCCTCGTTAGTGCCTTCTCTGCGGGCGTGATCTCGTTCCTGTCGCCATGCGTGCTGCCGCTCGTGCCGGGCTACGTGTCGTATATTTCCGGCCACACTCTCGACCAACGCAATCGCGCTGGCGCGGATCGGCTCTCGGCCCTGCTGCTCAGCACATGTTTCGTGCTCGGCTTTTCAATCGTCTTCGTGGCGCTTGGCGCGACCGCGACCGCCTTCAGCCGGCTGCTTCTCTCCTATCGCTACGAGGCTGGGCTCGTCGGTGGGATTATCATCATCCTGTTCGGGATCTTCATGACCGGGCTCGTCCCGCTGCCCTGGCTCGAACGGGACCTCCGGTTTCATGGCAGAATCCGCGGAGGGCGGCCGTTCGGCGCCTTCCTTCTCGGCCTCGCCTTCGGCTTTGGCTGGACCCCGTGCATTGGACCGGTGCTTGGCGCGATCCTGACAGTGAGCGCCCTGTCGTCTACGGCATCGACCGGCATCGTCCTGCTGACCGTCTACTCGATCGGGCTTGGCGTGCCATTCCTGGCATCGGCCGCTTTCGCGGGAGGCCTAGCGAAGCGGCTGAAGACGATGCGTCGCCTGGGGCGAGCCCTGCAGGTAGGCGCTGGTGGCGTGATGGTTGCCATGGGCGTCGCGATACTCACGGGAACGATGTCGACGTTTTCGTTCTGGCTGCTGGAGAATGTCCCGATGCTCGCTCGCATTGGCTGAGATGAGGAGGATGCAACATGCGAAGAAAGGAGAAATGGCAACGAGGGCTCTCTCGCCGGGAGTTCTCCTTCGCGGTAGGCTTGTTCACGCTCCAATGGGCAATCCCCATCTCGGCGGAGGCCGCTACGTCTCCGACACTCGATGAGCGCTTCGAGTTTTTGAGCAAGCACGGCAACAGCACTTGCTCGGCGGTATTCACCGAGTCGATTGCCAAGATGCCAGTCACTGCTCGACTTCAGGGCTCGTGCTGCGCCCCGATGGACCGGCACCGCTATGGCGAACAGATCGAGGCGCTCAAGAAATATGCCGCAATCCCGGAAATTCCGTCCGATCCCTATGACATCGCCGCCGGCGCTGCACAGAGGGCCATGAGCGTTTACGATTTGGCTCTCTCGCCAGATGAGCAGCGAGCCTATCAGTATGCGATGGACAATTCCGATGAGAAGGGACCCTGCTGCTGCCAGTGCTGGCGCTGGCGGGTCTATGGCGGATTGGCCAAGTTCCTGATCCGCGAGCATCGCTTCACCGGCGAACAATTGGTCGACGTCTGGAATCTGTCGAGCGGCTGCGGCGGAGGCGCCGAGCATCATCACGGCTAAGGAGGCCGTAGTGGCCTCTACATCGACATCTTCCCGATGTTGCTCAATGGATACGCCGCTTTGCCGGTCTCACCTCCTGTCGCGGAGTGTCGATCGTAAGCAAGGCATCGTCCAAAATGGCCTTACATCGACATTCCGAGTTCATGTGTTCAAGCGCCTGAAGCATCAATTCGGCAACGGCAAAGCGCTGCTCGCGCAAGGCTTGCTTGAAAGCGATGGCAACCCTTTCTTCAAGCGAAGAGTCGTTCTTCATTGTAATTGCACACCTCCCTTCGGGTATGCCAACAGCCACATCGTAGTGGCAAGACAACAATGTGCGGCTTCCAGCGATTGGAAGGTCAAGCTCAAACTGTCGGGTACATTGTGATCGACTATTCGCGAACCGTACCCATCCGGCGAAGGCCGCCTTGCGGACCGGGGATGAGGTGATCTGCATATGACCTTAAGTCTCGCCTTAAGGTCGGTAGCGGATGCGTGCAGATATCCTGGGATTGGAACGGCGACGGCGCTGGTCTTTGGACGAGAAGGCCCGACTTGTTGCTGAGACGCTTGCTCCGGGTGCCTCCGTGTCCGAGGTCGCCCGACGTCATGATCTGGCGCCGAGCCTGCTGTTCGCATGGCGTCGTCTGGCCCGAGTGCGAGCTTCCGAGCCGCATCCTGTCTTCCTCCCTGTCCAGGTCACGGCCGAGCCAGCCGCGGCGAAGCCGTCTCCAGCTCGGAGACGGCGCCGCAAGGCGACCGGGTCGATCGAGATCGACCTCGGTTCCGGGCGGCGGCTGACCGTCGGCGCCGACGTGGACGCGGCGGCGCTGGCTCGGGTGCTCGATGTGCTGGAGCGGCGATGATCCCGGTCCCGACGGGCGTCCGGGTCTGGCTCGCGACGGGCCACACGGACATGCGCAAGGGGTTCGCCAGCCTGTCGCTACAGGTGCAGGAGGTGCTCCGGCAGGACCCTCTCGGCGGTCATCTGTTCTGCTTCCGCGGGCGCCGCGGCGATCTTTTGAAGGTGATTTGGCACGACGGCCAGGGCGCGTGCCTGTTCACGAAGAAGCTGGAGCGGGGCCGCTTCCTGTGGCCGGTTCCAGCCGACGGGGCGGTAACGATATCGACTGCCCAGCTCGGCTACCTGCTGTCGGGCATCGACTGGCGTCATCCCCAGGCAACCTGGCGTCCGACCTCGGTCGGCTGACGATCGGCCTTGCGGGCTGGCGCGGACGTGATTCCATCGATCGCGTGATCGCCGAATCGCTTCCTGCCGATCTCGCTGCCGCGCACGCGATGATCCTGGTCGAGCGCGCGGCCCGGATCGCGGCCGAGGCTGACGCAACCGGTGCGAAGGCCGACCTGACCAGCACCGAGGCGCTGATCGCGCACCTGAAGCTCGCCATCGAGAAGCTGCGGCGCGCGCTCTACGGCAGCCGCTCGGAACGTCAGGCGCGGCTCCTCGACCAGATGGAGCTCGAGCTGGAGGAGCTGGAGGCGGCCGCGAGCGAGGACGAGGCCGCTGCCCAGGCAGCCGCCGCGCAGGCGTCCCGAACCGTTCGGCAGCCAAGGCGGCCGTCGCGTCGCCCTCTCCCGGAGCATCTGCCGCGCGAGCGCGTCGTGATCGCGGCACCGTCCGCCTGCCCGTGCTGCGGATCGGCGAAGCTGTCGAAGCTCGGCGAGGACGTGACCGAGACGCTGGAGGTGGTGCCGCGCCGCTGGAAGGTGATCCAGACGATACGGGAGCGCTTCGCCTGTCGCGAGTGCGAGCGGATCACGCAGCCACCGGCACCCTTCCACGTGGTCCCGCGAGGCTTCGCCGGCCCGCAGCTCCTGGCCACGATCCTGTTCGACAAGTTCGCCCAGCATCTTCCCTTGAACCGCCAGAGCGAGCGCTTCGCCCGCGAGGGGATCGCGCTCAGCGTCTCGACGCTGGCCGACCAGGTCGGCGCCTGCACGGCCGCTCTGCGGCCGCTTCACCGGCTGATCGAGGCGCACGTGCTGGCGGCCGAGCGACTGCATGGCGACGACACCACAGTGCCGATCCTGGCCAAAGGTAGGACCACCACCGGCCGGATCTGGACCTACGTGCGCGATGACCGCCCGTTCGGCGGCCCGGACCCGCCGGCGGCGCTCTTCTACGCCTCGCGCGACCGGGCGGGCCAGCATCCCGAGCGCCACCTCATCGGGTTCGGCGGCATCCTGCAGGCCGACGCCTATGGCGGTTACAACGGGCTCTACGATGCTCGCCCCGCCGGGACGGTGACGCCGGCCTTCTGTTGGGCGCACGCCCGGCGCAAGTTCTTCGAGCTGGCCGACATCGCCCGCAGCGCCCGGCGCATGAAGAATGCGGCCGTGATCTCGCCGATCGCTCTGGAGGCGGTCAGGCGCATCGACGCCCTGTTCGCGATCGAGCGCGGCCTCCACGGGCTCTCGGCCGCCGAGCGCCTCGAGGGTCGCAGGCGCGAGAGCGCGCCGCTCGTCGCCGACCTCGAAGCCTGGTTGCGCGACCAGCGCTCGCGGCTGTCGCGCTCCGCGGCCGTCGCCGAGCCGATCGATTACCTGCTCCGGCGCTGGCCGGCCTTCATCCGCTTCCTCGACGACGGGCGGGTCTGCCTGACGAACAACGCGGCCGAACGCGCGCTTCGCGGTTTTGCTCTCGGACGCAAGGCTTGGCTGTTCGCCGGGTCCGACAGGGGCGCCGAACGCGCTGCCGCCGTCGCGACCCTGATCACCACCGCGAAGCTGAACGACGTCGATCCCCAGGCTTGGCTCGCCGATGTGCTGGCCCGCATCGCCAACCATCCCGCGCAGCAGATCGACGAGCTCTTGCCCTGGAACTGGCGCCCAGCCGCAGTCGTCACGCTTCCTCAGGCGGCCTGATCCTCCCACCCACGAGTGAAGGTGCGGCCCTCACCGGAGGCTTACCGCGAACCCGAATGCCGGCCCCTTTGGAAGGCTATAGCGTGGACATAATTCTCATCTGGTTCCCGCTTTGCGTCCCAGCCGCCCAGCTCCTCGCCCGTTCTCCGATGCCTTTGATGTGCCGGAGATCAAGATAGTTGACTCAGCCCCGCGGCCCTGGGGCGATACCTATCCTCACAGGGGCCGTACCGAATGGTGGGGCGTACGTGAACGACGCCTCCAATCACGCGTAAAATCTCTATCTATTTGATAATTAAATGGAAACGAGATCAATTTGTGCGGCAATCGGCGGTATTTGGCGCTCTGCACCGGGTGATGATGAGAACTATGTTTACGCTATAGCCCTCTAATTCCCTCCTAAATGCCCTTTGTTTGGTAATTGAGTGCGCGGGCAAGGTTCTAGGCGCGCTTCCTGTCGCCTGCGTGCCGGAGTGCTGCCCTGGCCCTTCCGGCCGTTCATCCGGCGCAGCACGATAGCTTGGCGACATCCTTGTCAAACGCCAGTGCGGCGAGCTTCAGCCCTTCTACAGTGGTGAGGTATGGAAAGATTGTGTCGGCTAGATCGTCGATGGTCAGGCCTTGGCGGATCGCGAGTGTCGCGGTCTGGATGCTGTCGGCCCCTTCCGGCGCGAGGATGTGGGCGCCGAGCAAGCGACCATTGCCGGCATCCGCCACGAGCTTGATGAGGCCACGGGTGTCGCGGGCGGCGAGCGCACGCGGCACCTGGTCGAGACCAATCACTGAGACGCGAACCGCATGTCCGGCAGCGCGCGCCGCAGCCTCGGTCAATCCGACGCTCGCCACCTGTGGATCGGTGAAGACGATGGCCGGCATCGCGCTATTATCGTAGCGCAGGCTGTCGCCGTTGAGGGCGTTCTTGGCGGCGAGCTTGGCGCCATAAGCGGCCATGTAGACAAACTGGTCGCGGCCGGTGACATCGCCGACGGCATAGACGTCGGCTTTGGTCGTGCGCATTCGGTCATCGACGACGATGCTGCCCTCCACCGAGACGGCGATGCCGTGCTCCGGGAGCCCGAGGCCTTCGATATTGGTCGTTCGTCCGGTGGTGGCCAGCACCTGATCGGCGTCGATCGCTACATCCTGACCGTCCCGCGTGACTGTCAGCGAAACGCCGTCGTCGGTCTTTTTGACCGCACGATAGGCAATGCCTGAGACGACGGTGATGCCTTCATCCTCGAAATATCCCGTCAGCGCGGTGCTGATCTCGGGCTCAGCCTGCGGGAGCAGCCGCGACCGGCAGACAAGCGTAACCTTCGTGCCAGCGCGGGCAAACATTTGCGCGAGCTCGGCGCCGATATAGCCGCCACCGATGACGAGCAGCGAGCGCGGCAGTTCCTCCAGGTCGAGTGCAGTCGTGCTGGTTAGGTACGGCACGGCCTCGATGCCAGGGATGGCGGGGACTGCCGGCCGTGCACCGGTGGCGATAATGATCTTCCCGGCGGGAATGCGCGTGCCATTCACCTCGACGCCGCTGTCGATGAGGCGCGCCGGCCCGTCGTAGTAGGCTATGCCGTTATAGGCGGGGAGCAGGTCAACGTACTTGGCCCGGCGCAACTCAGAAACCAGCGTGTCCTTCTGCCGAATAGTCCTGCGCCAGTCGGTCAGTCCAGCTTCGGCCGTGATGCCGGCAAAGCGCGCNGCTACGCGGGCGTTGTGCAGCGTCTCGGCGGCGCGGATCAGGGTCTTTGACGGCACGCAGCCGACATTGACGCAGGTGCCGCCGATAGTGCCGCTGCCGATCAGCGCGACCTGAGCGCCTTGATCGGCGGCCGTGATCGCAGCGGAAAAGCCGGCGGAGCCGGCGCCAATCACGGCAAGGTCGTATGCCCCTCCGTTGCGGCCGTCGGCGCGGAGGGGACGGCTGGCGACTGCCGTGTCCTTCGATACCACGTCGAGACCAGCAAGACTTGGCCCGAACAAAGCGCGGCCTGCCTCCAGTCCTTCTTCGATGGATAGACGAAAACCAGGCTCGTCAGCGGGGCGTCCGTTGCGCCAGGCAGAGAGATGGTCGTCGGTGCAGAAGAAGGCGGTCGNCGCGCACAAGGAGTTAGCTGCGCATGCGCCTTCATAGCGGACGCTTTGCCACATGACGGCTGTCGCCGGCTCGACATGGGCCAGCGCGTGCCCTCGATCGCGCGTGCTGATCCGGATCGGCGTATTGCAATGACGGCAGCGCGAGTCGACGACGACGTCGCGATCGAGCATGGCGCCAATGCCAAGCGCGTCAACCGCGCACATGGCGTTGAGAGCACGCCCGTCCAACGTGACGCGGTGGCCCGTGTCCCGCTCAGTGAAGGGATAGGCGCCAACGATGTTGCCGTGATCGAGAACGACGAGGTCACGCTGGCGGAGGTCTTCGAGCAGCGACAGGATGGTGTTCTCGCTCAACCCGGCGCGCCCAGCGAGGGTGCTGATTGCCGGGGCCCCTCCGTCCTCGGCATAGAGCTGCAGCAGTGCGACGCGAATGCGGTCCGTGGCAGGATCGTAGCCATTCCACCGGTCGAGAACATGGTCGGAACCGACCATGGCCTGCAAAGCGTCGCGGACTGCAGACGAGGTGACAACTGACCAATCGGGAAACGTCACGCCCGGCCGCACGGCAAAGCTCGGCAGTGCCGCGGATGCAGATGGCGAAGCCTTGTCCCTAGTGGATGATGCACAGCAGTCGTTCATAGCTTCACACTTCCGTTGCGGGTGTTTGTCTCGCAGCTCGCTTCTTCTGCCCGACGATGGTGGACCGCCCATGCGATCAGGCCGTCTCCTATGACTGTTAGGGCAAGAGCGACTGGGCCTGCACCCGTCAGCCATGTGGCCACTCCTGCCAGGGAGAGGCTCGCAACAAGGAACGGTGCTGCACAGCAGAGTGCAGCGAGGATCGCGCCGGCCATGCCCGCCCAGGTCGCAGTCCGGTCTGTCATCTCAGCTACCCTGCGGTCTTGGATGTGCGGGGTAGCCGGCATTCGCGCTCGCGGCCGCGATAGCGTCCGGGGTTGTCTTGGCGTCATCGAAAGTCACGGTTGCCGTTCGAGCTTGCAACGACACAGCCACCCTCGCGACGCCTGGGACCGCGGTCATTGAGTTCTTCACGATGTAGGGGCAGGAAGCGCAGGTCATGTTGTCGACCGCGAAGGTGACAGTGCGCTCTCCAGCCCAAGCGGCTGGGGCCACCATCACCGAGCCGATCAGGGCAAAGGCGGTCAAACTCTTCTTCATGGCAAATCTCCTCTTCATCTCAGGCGCGAAGCAGCAGCGGAGCGACATAGTCGAAAGCGAAAGCGGCGATGACGAGCAGTGTTGCGATCCATAGTGCGATTTGAACGAGGCGGTTCGGAATGGCGCGCGCGCAGGCAGCGTCAACGGCACAAGCCCGCTTGGGCTTCCAATAGACGAGATAGTAGCCGTACCCGAGAACCACCGCAGTTCCGGCGACGAAGAGCGGCTTGTAAGGCGCCAGAGCCGTGAGGTTGCCGATCCACGCGCCGCCGATGCCGAGGCTGAACAGGATGAGTGGAATGATGCAGCATGAGGAGGCGGCCAGCGCGCCGAGAATCCCACCGACGGCGACCAGGCGCTGTCGCCCCGCTTCGCTTTTCTCGGACGGCGAGAGACCAGATGCAGCGGATACCGAATCCGCAGTTCCCGATCGCGATGCAACCATGTCTGACCTCGCTTCCCTTGTCGAAATCCCTATTGAGGCGTAGGATGCAGTCTGTAGTCACTACAGAGTCAAGAGGGTTTTTGCGATGCGCGATCACGCCCAGGTGAAGGGCCTGCAGCGGGCGGAGCTCGCCCGGCGGACGGGCAGCAATCTGGAGACAGTGCGTTATTACGAGAAGGTCGGCCTTCTGCCCGAGCCGCCGCGCACGGCAGCCGGCTATCGCAGCTATGACACCACGCACGAGCGGCGCCTTCGCTTCGTGCTGCGGGCGCGTGAACTCGGCTTCTCGCTAGATGAAGTTCGCGAACTGCTTCGCCTTGTCGACGAGCGCGATCAGCCTTGCGCCGAGGCACGCGCCGTTGCCGCCGCACATCTCGATGACGTCCGGGCGAAGATCGCCGATCTCAGACGGATGGAGCGCGTGCTGAAAGATGTGGTGGCTCAGTGCGCCGACGGCACGCTACCGGAATGTCCGCTGATTGAGACGTTGTTTGGTGAAGCCGCGTGAGGCGGAGGAGAAAGGGGATTGCCTCAACCAGTTATGTCGATTAGTCTCGACATATGGAATCAGAACAAGCTATTCTTGCCTTCGCGGCACTCGCCCAGCCAACACGTCTCGACGTGTTTCGGCTGCTGATGGAGCACGAGCCTGACGGACTGCCCGCGGGTGAGGTTGCTCGACAGATGGACGTGCCGCACAACACGATGTCGACGCACCTGGCGATCTTGACCCGCGCCGGATTGATCGAGGCCGAGCGCCAGAGCCGATCGATCATCTATCGGGCGAAGCTGGACGCTGTCCGCGCGATCGCTGGCTTTCTGGTCAAGGATTGCTGCGGCGGTCGGCCGGAGATCTGCGCGCCCCTGATCGCCGACCTTTCTCCATGCTGCCCACCACAAAAGATCGCCGCCACGGAGGCCGCCCATGACTGATCGCATCTACAATGTGCTTTTTCTCTGCACCGGGAATTCGGCTCGATCGATCCTAGCCGAGAGTATTCTTGCCAAGGATGGCGCCGGCCGCTTCCGTGTCTTCTCGGCCGGCAGCCAGCCGAAGGGTGCCATCAACCCGTTCGCGTTGAAGGTGCTGCAAAGCTTCGACTATCCGGCTGAGGGCTTCCGGTCGAAGAGTTGGGAGGAGTTCGCCAAGCCCGACGCGCCCGTCATGGATTTCGTCTTCACCGTTTGCGACAACGCTGCCGGGGAAGCCTGCCCGGTATGGCCGGGGCAACCGATGACAGCGCACTGGGGGATCGAAGACCCGGCCGCGGTCGAAGGACCCGATATCGAGAAGGAAAAGGCGTTCGTGGCGGCCTTCCGCTATCTGCGGAATCGCGTCTCCGTCTTCGCAGCACTGCCGATGGAAAGTCTCGACAAGGCGTCCCTTGGCACGAAGCTTCGCGAGATCGGCCGCATCGAGGGGGCCACATCGCCGCGGCCGAGCGCAGCGTGAGGCCGGCCATGGACGTTATCATCTACCACAACCCCGACTGCGGCACCTCGCGCAATACGCTGGCGATGATCCGCAACGCGGGCATCGAGCCCCATGTCGTCGAATACCTCAAGACGCCGCCGAGCCGGGCGATGCTTGAGCAACTCATCGGGCGCATGGGCATCACCGTCCGGGCGCTGCTGCGCGAGAAGGGCACGCCATACGCCGAGCTCGGCCTCGGCGATCCGAGCAAGACAGATGATCAGCTTCTCGACGCGATGCTGGCGCATCCGATCCTGATCAACCGGCCGATCGCCGTCAGCCCGAAGGGTGTGCGGCTTTGCCGGCCGTCAGAGGAAGTGCTCGATCTCCTCCCGCCCCAGCACGGCGAGTTCATCAAGGAAGACGGCGAACGGGTGGTGGACGAGCACGGCCGCCGCATCGCGACGGCATAGGGAAGCAAGATGTCCACCTTCGAACGCTATCTGACCCTCTGGGTCGCACTCTGCATCGTGGCTGGTGTCGCGCTTGGCCACTTCATGCCCGGCGTGTTCCATGCGATCGGCGCGGCCGAGCTCGCCAAGGTCAACCTGCCGGTCGCGGCGCTGATCTGGCTCATGATCGTGCCGATGCTGGTCAAGATCGACTTCGCCGCGCTCGGCCAGGTCAAGGAGCACTGGCGCGGTATCGGCGTCACGCTCTTCGTCAACTGGGCCGTGAAGCCGTTCTCGATGGCCGCACTCGGCTGGCTGTTCATCGACTATCTGTTCCGCCCTTACCTGCCGGCCGGCCAGATCGACAGCTACATCGCCGGCCTGATCATTCTCGCGGCTGCGCCCTGCACGGCGATGGTCTTCGTCTGGTCGAACCTGACGAAAGGCGAGCCGCATTTCACGCTGTCACAGGTCGCACTCAACGACACGATCATGGTGTTCGCGTTCGCGCCGATCGTCGGCCTGCTGCTCGGCCTCTCGGCGATCACCGTGCCGTGGGATACACTTGTCCTATCGGTTGCGCTCTACATCGTCGTGCCGGTGATCGCTGCGCAGCTTCTCCGGCGTCGGCTGCTGGCGACCGGTGGTGATCAGGCCCTGAAGCGGTTTCTTGACCGGCTTCAGCCGCTTTCGCTGGTGGCACTGCTTGCAACGCTCGTCCTGTTGTTTGGCTTTCAGGGAGAGCAAATCCTGGCGCAGCCACTCGTCATTGCGCTGCTCGCCGTGCCGATCCTGATCCAGGTCTATTTCAACTCGGGGCTCGCCTATCTGCTCAACCGCCTCACCGGCGAACAGCATTGTGTCGCCGGTCCCTCGGCGCTGATCGGCGCGTCCAACTTCTTCGAGCTGGCGGTAGCCGCCGCGATCAGCCTGTTCGGCTTCCAGTCGGGCGCGGCGCTCGCCACCGTGGTCGGCGTGTTGATCGAAGTGCCGGTCATGCTCTCTGTCGTCTGGATCGTGAACCGCTCCAAAGGCTGGTACGAGAACGGGCGCGTGGCGGCGCGTTTGGCGGAAGAAGGCAAGGGCGGCCACTAATTTCGATAATCATGGAAATAGCTGTTGACGGCCCGCTGGGGGAGGCATAGTCTATTTCCATGATTATCGAAGAAGCAGCAAAGCAGCTTGAGGCGCTCGGCAACGCCACCCGGCTTCAGGTCTATCGATCCCTGGTCCGCGCAGGCGACGGCGGTCTCCCTGTCGGACGTTTGCAGGAGAAGCTCGGCATTCCCGCCTCAACACTGTCGCATCATCTCCAGCGGCTGATCGCGACNGAGTTGGTGACGCAGGAACGGCAAGCGACCACGTTGATCTGCAGAGCCAACTACCCAGCCATGAGCAGCCTGGTTGGATTTTTGGTGGATGAATGCTGCGCCGACGCGGCTTGCGCCACGGATGAAGAGGAGGCTGCCGCCTGACGGCCTCTCTTTTTTGCCTAATATTTCGATAATCCTGGAAGGATGGAATATGCCAGCTCAGCGCTTTGAATCTCTCCCAATAGCCGTGATCGGTGGCGGTCCCGTCGGTCTCGCAGCCGCGGCCCATCTCGTTTCCCGGAACCTTCCGGTAAAGCTCTATGAAGCCGGTGCTGACGTTGGCACCAGCATGCGCGACTGGGGCCATGTCCGGGTCTTTACGCCGTGGCGCTATTGCGTGGATGGCGCCTCCGCCGCGTTGCTCGAACGCCAAGGATGGGCGATGCCATCGGCTGACGTCTTCCCGACCGGGGGGGAGATCGTTCGGGAATATCTCGAGCCGCTTGCCGCAACACCCGAGCTTTCTGGCATTATCGAGACGGGCGCGCGCGTCACAGCGGTTTCCCGCCTCGGCCTCGACAAGGTCGTCAGCCGTGGCCGGGCGGAGCGTCCGTTCGTCCTGTCGGTCAAGACGGCTGCGGGCACGCGCCGCGATCTCGTTCAGGCGGTGATCGATGCCTCCGGAACATGGGCTACGCCGAACCCGCTTGGCTCAAGCGGCCTTCCGGCCGAAGGCGAGATGGAATTCGCCGAGCGTATCGCTTACGGCATTCCCGATGTCCTCGGCCGGCATCGAGATGTCTATGCGGGCCGCACGACACTGGTGGTCGGGGCGGGCCATTCGGCCGCCAATGCCTTGCTCGATCTCGACAGGTTGGCGAAGACCGAGCCGGACACAGCCGCAATCTGGGCAACGCGCGGCACCAACCTCGCGCGCATCTTCAGCGGCGGCGATGCCGACCAGTTGCCAGCACGCGGTGAACTCGGGGCCGAGACGCGTAGCCTGGTCGAGAGCGCACGCACTCCGCTAGTCGCCGGCTTCGCGATCCTCGCGCTCCGTCAGGAGGATGGCCGGATCATGGTGGACGGCGAGACGGCCGAGGGTCCGCGCACCATCGGACCGGTCGACCGGATCATCGCCGCAACGGGCCAGCGGCCCGACCTATCGCTGACGCGCGAACTCCGTCTCGACCTTGATCCGTGGCTGGAGAGCACCAAAGCGCTGGGGCTACTCATCGATCCCAACGAACATTCCTGCGGCTCTGTCCCACCGCATGGTCACCGCGAGCTCGCCCATCTCGAACCGGGTTTCTACACTGTCGGCATCAAGAGCTACGGGCGCGCGCCGACATTCCTTCTCCTGACGGGCTATGAGCAGGTCCGCTCCGTCGTGGCCGCGCTCGCCGGCGATATGACGGCCGCAGACAACGTCCACCTCGTGCTCCCCGAGACCGGGGTCTGCACCACAACCTTCTCGGTGGCGGACAGCGGCGGAGCGGGATGCTGCGGAGGTCCTGCGCCAGCGAGAGCCGATGCCTGCTGCGTGGCCGATGCGGTCGCAAAGGACCAGGGCAAAAAGGGATGTGGTTGCGGGGTCGCCGCGTGACCGTCAGCGCTGCTACCCAGCCCACGTCGATGGAGGATCTACCGCGCCTCCGATCGATAATCCCGGTCCTAGGCGTCACTCAGATCCTCGCCTGGGGCTCGTCCTACTATCTGCTGGCCGTACTCGCGAAGCCTATTGCGGACGATACAGGTTGGCCTCTGGCCTGGGTGGTTGGCGGCCTTTCCCTCGGGCTGCTCATGGCCGGCCTTGTCTCGCCGCGCGTCGGTGACAGCATCCAGCGCCTGGGCGGCCGGCTTGTGCTCGCGACGAGCGCCGCCTTCCTCGCGTTCGGCCTGATCGGCCTCGCTCTTTCTCCGAACCTGCCCGTCTACGTTCTTTCCTGGCTTGTGCTTGGCATCGGTATGGGAGCTGGCCTTTATGATGCGGCCTTTGCGACGCTTGGCCGTATCTATGGCCAGCGCGGCCGCACGGCGATCACGACCTTGACCCTGTTCGGCGGCTTCGCGAGCACGGTTTGCTGGCCTCTGTCGGCCATGCTCGTCTCGCAGTTCGGCTGGCGGAATGCCTGCCTGATCTACGCGGCCATCCACTTGCTGGTTCTGTTGCCGCTCTACGTCTTCGCGTTGCCGAAGGAGCAGAAGCGAAGCCCCGATCATAGCGCGCATCCGGCGAGCGACAGCGCATCCGCCGATCCGGTTCCAACTTGGTCGAGGCTGCTGTTCATCCTCATCGCGCTCGTGATCACCATCAGTTCGATGATCTCCGCCCTGCTGTCCGTCCATATGCTGACGATCCTTCAGGCCCGTGACATCGCTCTTGGCGCCGCCGTTGCGCTTGGAGCCATCGTTGGCCCTTCTCAGGTTGGTGCCCGCGCCATCGAGATGGCGATCAGCCGGTTTCATCATCCCATATGGACGAAGCTGGCATCGACAATGTTTGTCGCCACCGGCGTCGGGCTCCTATGGGTGGGCTTCCCAATCATAGCCGCTGCGCTGATTTTCTATGGAGCCGGCATTGGCATCGAGTCGATTGCCCGAGGCACGCTACCACTCGCGGTGTTTGGCGAGCGCCGCTACCCGGCGATCATGGGCCGGATCGCGATGCCGAGCCTGATCATGCAGGCCGCGTCGCCTTCTATCGGCGCGATATTGATCGAGAGGATGGGAGCGAACGGCGCGTTAGCTGTTCTCTTCGCCGTCGCGCTTGTGAATGTCGGACTGGTGATTGTGCTGTTCGGAGTAATGCAGAAGCAAAGAGCCGTGCAAATCTGCTGAGGTGTGAGGTGTTCGCCGCTTGGCGCGCCCTCTAATGCCCTCCTTTCTGATACATACTAGCTCGCCAACTGCTCTTCACGTCTAGAATCTGGTCGTCAGATCAATCAGCCAGGATGGCGCCGACCGGATCATGGCTGCTTCAAGCACCTTGTCGAGGCCGGTCAGCACGAGCACTCCAGCGGCCAGCAGCATCGCACCGAGGGCAGCTTTCATGCCGGAGCCAGCAGACAGCATGCGGCCGCGCCACCGCAGGATGGCTTCCCGGGACAGGAGGCCCAGCGCGAGCAGCGGCAATGCGGCGCCTAGCCCGAACGTCCCCATGGTGAGCGCCACATGCCCGAGGTCTTCGCCTTGTGCCGCGAGGACTGATGCCGCGCCAAGTGTCGGGCCGACGCAAGGCGACCAGACAGCGCCCAGCAGAAGGCCAAGCCCGAACTGTCCCGATAGTCCCTTTTGGGAGAAGCCGCCGAACCGGCGTTCCGTCCAGTCCGATACCGGGCCTGCCGCTGTCGCGAACACGACCTGAAACCTTGGAACAAGAAGCACCAGTCCCAAGCTCGTTAGTAGGGCACCGCCGACCATTCGGAAGAACGCCCCATCGAGGCCGATGGCAAAGCCGACCGTCGCCACGAACATGCCGATAGCGACGAATGAAATCGCGAGACCTACCGCCAGCGCGGCCGGACCAAACCTGTGCTCGGAAACGGCCGCCCCGAGTACGATCGGCACGAGGGGAAGGACGCATGGCGAGAGGATCGACAATACGCCTGCGAGGAACGCCAGCGTAGTCGTCATCACAGCGCCCTGGCGAGCAGACCCCGAAGCGCATCCGGGCGCGTCTCGCCGACGGCCCGTGCGACTTCCTTGCCACCACTGAACACGATCATAGTGCTCTGGTGCCGGGCATCGAATTTCTGGCGGATGTCGGATTGGGAGTCGAAATCGACCTCCAGCCATAGAATCCTCGACAATTCCGGCGATGCGAGAAGATCGGGAAGTATACGTTTCTGAGCTTGGCAGGTTCCGCACCACGGCGCGGTGACATGGACGAGGATCGGCCTGCCTTCAGCCCGTGCTTTTTCGAAGGCTCCAGCGTTGAAGGGCGTCAGCTCGGCAGAGCGGGCCGGAAGCGGCAGAGCGAGAATGGCTGCGGCTGTGAGGATCGTTCGGCGATTCATCATGATAGGACTCCTTTCGCTCAGGCAGCGGCATTCTGGGGCGCAAGGTCTGGCGCGAAGTGGTCAAACAGCGTATCGGCGGCTTCTCTCGCAGCCTCCGGCGCTGTGATCAGCAGATGAACCTCGTCATTGGCGACCGAGAGATCGAAGCGCAGGAAGGCGCAACATTCACTCTCCTTGCGAACCATCTCGCGAACGTCGTCAGCCGCTTCCGGTCCATAGACGAGATAGAGCGTCAACGGCGAGCGCATGGATTTCCGTAGATGCCGCTCAGCGATGCCCCTGATCCAAGCAGTACGGCCCCTGAAGTCGTCCGCCTGGAGCGTGCAGGCGATTGCCGTCTCGATAGCCTCGTCTCTTCTAGCGGGAGATGGCGTGCATCCACAGGCGGACGCCGGCCGGTCAGTTGTCTGGCGCTTCGGAGCCTGGCGTTGCCGCAACGTGTACCAGGCCAGCGCCCCCGCGCCAGCGGCTATGGCGATCCCGGCTGCGCCGCCCGCATAGGCTACGCCACCCGCGGCGGCGAACATGCTGAGGCCGGCAACAAGCGGGAGGGCGCAACAGGCCGCACAGGCGCCCCCGAGTGCGAGTGCAGCAGTCATTGGTCTCATGGTCGGTTCTCCGATCTTGATTGCTCGATGACCAAACCCTACTTCCTCAAGTAACTTGAGGAGCAAGAGGCAATGCGACACGAAAAGGTGAAGGCTCAAAGCTTGAGCATTGGCGAGTTGGCCGAGCGCACGGGATGCTCGGTCCCGACCATCCGCTTTTATGAGGAGATCGGCCTTATCCCGAAGGCCGCCCGCACGGATGGCGGCAGGCGGACCTACGCGGCTTCAGATGCCAAGCTGCTAACCTTCATCCGCCGCTGCCGGGATTTCGGTTTTCCGGTCGAGCAGGTTCGTGATCTCGTCATGCTCTCGACCAGCCATGACCGGAACTGCTTTGAGGCGCGCGATCTCGCCAGCGGTCATCTTCAGAGCGTCCGGGACAAGATCGCCGAGATGAAGGAACTGGAGCACAGTCTCGAAGAGTTCGTCGAGCGCTGCGATATCCAATGCGCCGGCGGCCCGGCTGCCGAGTGCGTCATTCTGGAAGATCTTGCCGAAGATAGACGCGGCTGTCGGTGCTAAGCACTCAGGCAGTTTGTTCGGCCGTCTCGAACGAACGTCCGACCAGTGGCATGAGGCGGACGTAGACCAGCTCTGAAAGCAGCTCAACCAGTGTCTGCGTGACGATGACGGCCGGGAGCACGGGAACGGCTCCCGGCACCGCAAGCGCCAGCGGCAGGACGACCAGCGAATTGCGTGTGGCGCTCGAAAACGCGATCGATCGCGATGCCGCTGCACCGAGCCGGAAGGCGCGCGCCGTAAACCATCCGAGCATCGGGGCAACGACCGCGAAGGCGGCATAGAGAGGCAGAACTGCCAGCGCGCTTCCAACGGCGCTCCCCAGGAGCGGCGCCGTTGCGGCGACGACAAGGAAGAGCACCAGCGCCGTCGAGGGGACAGGCAGCAGCCCGAATGCGTCTGAGGTTCGGCTTCCGACACTGCTGCGGGAAGCCCAGAACTGCACCTGCGCCGCGAGAGCGAGCGGGATGGCTATCAACCAGATGAATGCGTGCAGGAAGGGGCCGATGCTGACCAGACCGGAAGCGTCGCTCCCCAAGAAGGCTGCGAAGTAGAGCGGCAGCAGCGCCATTTGAGCGACGAGCAGCAGCGGGGTGGAAGCCAGTAGAAGCCGCGCGTCCGCCCGCCCGAGCTGGGAGAAGGTAACAACGTAGTCGATGCAGGGTGTCAGCAGCACCATCACCATGCCGAGCCGGACCAGAGGATCGGTAGGGGCAAACTGGAACAGGAGGAACACGAGGAAGGGTATGACGACGAAGTTCGCCGCGAGCAGCGCTGTCAGGAATCGAACCTCTCTGAAGGCCTTTCCAATGTCGCGAAGCGGAACCTGCAGGAAGGTGACGAAGAGCATCAATGCGAGGGCAGGGTTGACGAACGCCTCAAGCTGTTCTGTCCCCGCAACCGCCCAAGCAAAGGCAGCGCCGATAATGACGCTGGCGAAATAAATCCAGACCTGATGCCTTTCGAGAAACTCTCGCAACACGTACCCCATTCGAGTGTAGATTTATGTGCGCCGCCACACCTTGATCGCGCGCATCAGCAGGATAATTGCAAGTAGCGGCAAAATCACCCCATTCGTCACGATGCCAAGTGCCTTCACTCCGGCGAAGTGAGCCCAAGCTCAGAAATCGAACATTCGACCTCAAATGATTCGAACATTTTTGCCGCCAAACACCGCCGTTTCTACGCTTTTTTATACACCGGCTGTTCTCCGCCCTTTGCGCGGGCGTAGTCTCGGCGGTTATATCGCACTGTGGAGGGCAATCGGCGGAATTTGGCGCGCCACTTCAGTACAGTACTAAGTACGCCGAATGCCGCCGATCTCCCTCTCGAAGCGGCCACGAGCGTTCGTAACAGCTCTGACTTCGATCCCATGATGCGAACTTCGGCATCCGCGACCTCTACGCGCTGCGCGAAGGCGCGTAGGTGGTCCCGCCGATAACCGCCCCCATCCTGAACTGGCCCCCATTTCTGTCGCGCGTCGCCCCCAAGGTCCTCACCTGCGATTCAGCGGCGGTCAGGAACGCGGGCAGATCGGATGACCACCAGCATTCTTTAGGGCCAGCGGCATCGGGGAGGAGAAAAGGCCCAATTACCTTGGTCCCTGTTGGGTTTGGGGCGATAGTGCTTCGATTATCCGACAATCGGCAACGGTGCCGCAGCGGCATTGATCGATCATACTGTCGAGTTCGCGACGCAATGCGCGCAAATCGGCGATCTTTCGATCGACTTCGGTCCGATGCTCTTTGGCGATGGCATCGACCGCGTCGCAAGAGCGTTCGCGCTGGTCGGCCAAATCGAGCAGTGCGCGGACCTGATCGATCGAAAATCCAAGATCTCGCGAACGTCGGATGAAGCTGAGGCGATTCAGGTGCTCCGCTCCGTAGGCGCGATAGTTGCCGGCTGTCCGCCTCGGTGTGGCGAGCAGCCCGATCCGCTCGTAGTAGCGGACGGTCTCGACCTTGGTGTTGGTTCTGCGCCCCAACTCGCCGATCGTCAGAAAATCGCCTTCCATGCCCTTGACCCTATAGTTGCTACAGGGTGCATATGGGTGGTGATGTCCATCTTGTCGAGGTGATCCCAACGACAGCCGATAGGAACTTGGCTCGGGCTCCTTGATTTTGTGTCGGCCGCAGAACGTTGGGTACGCTCAGGATTCGAGCGACGCTCAAGGCAATTAGACAATTCCGGAGTTCAAGATGACTGAAGATACCGGGACAAGGAGCACGTCAAGCCTGTTACGCTTCAAGGTCGACGGCTTGGATTGTCAGAACGAAGTTCGGGTGCTTCGTGCCGCGGTAGGTCCGGTCGTGGGTGGCGAGGACAAGTTGTCATTCGACACCAAGGGCGGCGTCATGGAGATCCTGGGGCAGAGCACTTCGGCTTTCGGTGCAATCGAACAGGCGGTCGCCTCCACCGGGATGCAAGCCAAGCTTTTATTGCAGCCCGGCAATCCGACGGAATCCGCGTGGCTGTTCAAGGTCGAAGGGCTCGATTGTAAGAACGAGGTCGCGATCCTCAAGCGCGAAATCGGTCCACTGGTGGGTGGCGAGGACGGGCTTGCCTTCGACACGACAAAGGGGTTGATGACGGTCGCGTCTCGTCAGCGTGCCTCGATCGACGAACTCTTGCGCGGCGTCTCGAAGACCGGAATGTCCGGCTCTCTCGTCCAAGATGGTTCCGATGAAGCTATGCTTCTGCGCGTGCACGGCCTCGACTGCAAGAACGAAGTGGCTGCTCTAACCAGGGAGCTGGGACCGCTCGTCGGCGAGGACAAACTTGCCTTCGACACTGCACAGGGCGCTATGACCGTTGCCCCCCAGAGCCGAGCAACACTCCAGCAGATCAAGCAGGCTGTCACGCGAACGGGGATGCGCGCTGAGCCGTGGTCGTCGTCATCCGTTGTTGAGCCTTCAACCTGCGACGCCGCAGGCTCCGCGTGCAGTTGCTCGGCCGAGGTGCAAAAAACCCTCAACCCGCCGCTCCCAACCAATGAGCTTGGCATCGTCTATCGAATTCACGGTATGGATTGTGCCGATGAGATCGCCGCGCTAAAGCGCGAAGTCGGTCCGCTCGTCGGCGAAGACAAGCTCTCCTTCGATCTCCTCAATGGTCGCATGTCGATTGACATTGCGTCCGACGCCGCGTTGGAAGCTCGCATCGGGAAAGCCGTCTCTCGTGCAGGTCTACGCGCAGAGCCCTGGAGCGAAGGCGCGACCAGTGAAGTCGCACAGGCAGACGAACACCGACGGCGTATTCAGTCATGGCTGACGGCCGTGAGCGGCGTTTTCGCTGCGCTCGGCTTTGCGGTGCATGCCTGGCTTGGAGGCGGGATTATCGCTGCCTTCGAGGCCGGCGAACACGCTCTAGGCGCGACGCCGCTACCGAGCATTATCCTCTATTCGCTCGCTGTGCTGTGTGCCGCGCGCTACGTCGCTCCCAAGGCATGGCTCGCGGCGCGAAGACTGCGCCCTGACATGAACCTCCTAATGGTGATTGCCGTCGCGGGCGCGATCGGCATCGGCGCTTGGTTCGAAGCGGCGGCCGTCTCGTTCTTTTTCGCGTTGGCTCTGGCGCTTGAAGCTTGGAGCCTCGGCCGGGCGCGGCGAGCGGTCGCGGCTCTCATGGAACTCGCGCCGCCGACGGCGTGCATCAGGCTCGAAGACGGGACCGAGCGTGACATTCCGGCCGCCGAAGTCCGTGTTGGCTCTCACATCATCATTCGGCCCGGCGACAAGGTTCCTCTCGATGGTCGGGTGGCCGCTGGCGAGAGCGAGGTCAACCAGGCTCCGATCACCGGCGAAAGCGTCCCCGTCTTCAAGTCCGAGGGGGACGAGGTCTTCGCCGGCACCATTAACGGTGAAGGCGCTCTCAATGTCGTGACCACCAAGGTTGCGAACGACACTACGCTCGCGCAGATCATCCGCATGGTCGGCTCCGCGCAGGGCCGGCGCGCACCCAGCGAGCAGTGGGTCGAGAAGTTCGCCCGGATCTATACCCCGGTCGTGATGGCACTTGCGATCACCGTCTTTCTGGTGCCACCGCCGTTACTCGGAGGTGGCTGGGAGGTTTGGTTCTATCGCGCCCTCGTGCTTTTGGTGATCGCTTGCCCGTGCGCCCTTGTGATCTCGACGCCGGTGACGATCGTAGCCGCTCTCGCTGGAGCGGCTAAACAGGGCGTTCTGGTGAAAGGTGGTGTCCATCTCGAAACGCCGGCTCGCCTGAAGGCAATCGCCATGGACAAGACTGGAACGCTCACCGAAGGGCGTCCGCGGGTCGTGGAGATCTTGGCGCTCGGCAATCGCAGCGAAGGGGACCTTCTTCGGCTGGCTGCGGCCCTTGAGGCCCGCAGCGAACACCCGCTAGCGCGCGCCATTCTAGCAAGGGCAACTGAAGGTGGGATCGCCGCGCAACCGGCCGAGGCGGTCCAGGCCATCACGGGGCGCGGCATGATCGGCCGCGTCGCCGGTCGCGAAGTCTGGCTTGGGTCACGTCGCTACCTTGATGAACGCGCGATCAGCTCTACGGCAATTTTGGAACGCGCCGATTATCTCTCTGGGGCTGGTCGTACCATTGTCGCGGTTGGCGATAGCCGGGAGGTCTGGGGACTGATAGCCGTTGCTGACGCTGTGAGGGCTGAAGCCAAGGACATCGTAACAGCGCTCCATCGCGCTGGCGTCGAAAAGGTCGTGATGCTGACGGGCGACAATAGGGCCACCGCCGAGGCGATCGCCAAGGAGACAGGCATCGACGAGGTTTGCGCGGAACTTCTGCCCGGCGACAAGGTCGCCGCCGTCGAAGACCTGGTCCGGCGCTACGGAGCAGTCGCGATGGTTGGCGACGGGGTCAACGACGCCCCTGCCATGGGCCGCGCCAATCTTGGCATTGCCATGGGAGCGATGGGTAGCGATGCCGCGATCGAAACCGCCGATGTTGCGCTGATGTCAGATGATCTTTCGAGGTTGCCCTGGCTAGTGCGTCATTCACGAGCCACGCTCACCATTATTCGGCAGAATATCACCTTCTCGATCGCGGTGAAGCTGTTGTTCACCGTGCTAACCATAGTCGGTCTCGCGTCGCTTTGGGGAGCGATCGCCGCCGATGTCGGCGCGTCTCTGCTGGTCGTCCTCAACGGGTTACGCCTCCTCAATCGTGGACAGCGCCAGACGGAAGGTGGTCCAACCGGCGGCGCAAAGGTTCAAGCAAATGAGCCTGAGCATTCCGCTGCGGCTCGCCCCGCACCTGCGCATTGAATCAACAGTGGTCGCGTTCTGTTTGGGCAGCCGCTGTCGGCAGAGAAATGCCGACCTGAACTCCAATAAATGAGGAATTGTCTTGACCGGAAGCTCTCGTAGAGATCACGCGATATGGGTTGGTGGTGGATTTGCCACCGCGCTTCTGTTCGACGTCGCTACAAAGTGGTTGATTCTCAATACCGTGATGGTCCCGCCGCGCACTATCGAGGTTATGCCCTTTTTCAACCTGTCGCTCGGCTTCAACACTGGCGTCAGCTTCGGCATGTTCCAAGATTTTTTTCTTGAGCGTCCGCTGGTGCTGGCCGGGATCAAAGTGGCGATCACGGTCGGACTTCTCGTTTGGGCAATGCGAACCCACAGGACTTTTGAGGCCACGGCTCTCGGTTTGATCGCCGGCGGTGCCGCCGGCAACATCATTGACCGCGTGCATCAAGGCGCGGTGACCGACTTTCTCGATTTTCATGTGGCCAATTGGCATTGGCCTGCCTTTAACATGGCGGACGTTGCGATTAGCAGTGGCGTCGCGCTTCTCTTGGCGGGATCGTTTTTTCCATCCCGATCGCCGCTCTCCGCGCAGCAAGTGTCCAGCGACGGAAAGCGCTGAGGATGGCGGCGCTGGATATATCTCTGCTCGGTCTGGCAACAGCCGCCGCCGGCGGCGCTATCTCTTTCCTTTCTCCCTCCGTCCTGCCCCTCGTGCCCGGCTACCTGTCCTATGTTGCTGGTGGTGCCGGCGTGACCGGTGGCGGTACGGCGTCCAGACTTCACATCTTCCGACCGGCGCTCCTGTTCGTGCTCGGACCACGACCTGAGCCTCCTCGATGAAGCGGACACCGTGATCCTGCCTGGCGCGATCCGCGAGAACGACCGTCGAAGGCGCTGAAAGCGGCCCATGCGCGCGGCACGCGGATCGTCGGCCTGTGCCTGGGAACGTTCGTGCTGGCCGAGGCCGGATTGCTCGACGGGCGTGCGGCGTCGACGCATTGGGCGTGGGCTGACGAGTTCGAGCAACGCTATCCGCAGGTCGCCTTGAAGCAGAACGCGCTCTACATCGATGAGGGCGATATCCTTACCTCGGCAGGGACGGCGGCCGCCATCGATTGCTGCCTGCACATCGTGCGCAAGGATTATGGCGCGGAGATCGCCAACCGGATCGCGCGGCGTCTCGTAGTCGTCCGACATCGGCACGGCGGTCAGGCGCAGTATATCGAAAGCCCCTACCGGCGAGGGCGGACGCGGACCAACTCCACGCCACGGTCAACTGGGCTATCGGGCATCTGAATGAGCCACTATCGCTTGAGAGGCTAGCCGACCAAGCAGGCATGAGCCTGCGCAGCTTCACCCGGCACTTCAAGAAGAAGACCGGGACAACGTTCACGCAGCGGCTGTTGAACCATCGCCTCGCGGCAGCACAGCGATTGCTGGAAACCAGTTCTTGCTCGATTGAGCAGGTGGCCGATTTGGCCGGGTTCGGTTCGACGGTTTCCTTGCGCCAGCACTTCACGCGAGCTTTCTCGATTTCACCCGCGAGCTATCGTCGCCAATTCAAGAGCAGTCCTATTTCAGAGGCTGCTTGATGCCTTCTCAGCCATAAGCTTCGTCAACTTGAACTCGCTCTGTGTTTGGGAGTGCGAAGGTTGGCCTCCACCTTTCGATTGCCCGATGCCGACGACGACGCCGGCATCGGGCTTCTCGCGGCTCAGCCGAGGTCCTCATAGGTGACGTAGGCCATCATGCCAGTCGCCATATGATAGAGATGATGGCAATGCAGTGGCCACGTCCCGGGGTTGTTGGCGTCGAAGACGATCGTCATCGAGGCTCCCGGGGGGATCAGCACGGTATCGCGAACCGCGCCGGCCAGCTTCGCGCCGTTGATGGCGGTGACCTGGAAATGATGGCCGTGCAGGTGCATCGGATGCGACATCATCGATGCGTTGCGCATGGTGATCTCGATACGTTGCCGGCGGCGTGCACGCAGCGCGCCGCCGCCATCGATCGCCCACGCATAGCCCTGCATCTGTCCGGTCAGCGTTAGCGTGAAACTGCGGTCCGCGGGCTTCACCTCCAGAGGATGGCGCGCGCGCAGTCGCTGCTCGAGATCGGCCCCGACGATCGGACCGGCCTGGTCACCGGCCGTGGCGACGCGCTTTACGGTGGATCCGGGCGTAGCCATGATCACGCCCGTTCGTTCGGCAGCGCCCTCGCGCAGCGCAAGGACGGGATACGCGCCTTCGCCCGTCGGCAGCGAGAGAGAGATGTCGAGGCGTTGCCCCATGCTGACCGGGAAGGTCGAACCCATGATCGGTTCGACATCCTGGCCGTCGACCGCGAGAAGTGTTCCCTTGAGCGCGCCGGTATCGATCGTAAAGCCCGTCGCGGTTGCGCCGTTGATGATGCGAAGGCGAACGCGACCGCCCTTTTCCACACGCACGATTTCGGGGTCGTCGAGCGTCCGCTCATTGGCGAGATAGGCATCGTAGTCGATGTCGTTGAGGTCCATTCCGGCCATCTGCATGCCAGGCATTGCCCCCATCGACATCTTGCCCATGTCGCCGTGCCCCATCCCGGAGTGGCTCATCATCGACATGCCGGCCATATCGCCTGATTTCTTCGCCACGTCATGGCCTTGGCCTTGCTGCAACCGCGCGAGCAGTTCTTCGACGGGCGTGAAAGAGAAATCGTGCAGGAGGATGACGACCTCCTGCTCGTCGCGCGCCAGATCGGCGGCCCGGCGGACGATGAGCGGGGCTGCGAGCAGATTCTGCTCCTGCAGCGTGTGGGCGTGCATCCAGTGCGTCCCGCCATCGCCGACGGGGAACGTGTAGCGATGACTGGTTGCCGGTTTGAGCAATGGCGAGGGATTGTCCGGCACGCCGTCCGCCTGCCACGGCGGCGTCAGCCCGTGCCAGTGAATGAGCGTCGGTTGACCGATCTCGTTCGTAAGCTCGACGTCGAAAAGTGCCTCCGCATCCAATGTCAGGCCATGCGTGCCATTGGGTTGCATGAGGCCGAAGACGCGTGCGGCGCGGCCATTGACCTCGATGGTGCGGCTCGCGGCTGCGAGCTTGGTGGGTGAGCGGCCGGCCTGGGCCTGCGCCCAGCCAATCGCGGGACGAGCAAGGGCGCCAGTCCCGAGAGCGGCCGCGCCGCTCATCATGGTGTTGAGAAAACTGCGTCTGTTCATGATCGTAAATCCTCATCGTGCCTGAATAGGCCAGGTGTGCTGATTGAGCACCGTGAAGGTGCGCGCCAAAACCCGGAGCATCGGGGGGCGAATGGATCAGCGTCGAGGAGGTTTGTGCGGCTGACCGACAAAGATGCCGGCGATCGGGTCGCCGCGATCGAGTCGATGCCTGACCAGCATCGGCCGCGGCCTCTCGTCCGGTCCCGTGGTTGCGGCCGCGTTGCAAAGGCTGCAAACCGATGTGCAACAGCGGTCGGCATGCGTTCGGATCAGTTTGTCGATGGCGCTGGTCTGCGAATGGATGCCGACTGGATTGCCCGCGCTCTCGTTGCCCAGGACGTGCTCGACCAAATGCCCCGTGTTCGGGCAGGGCATGGCGTGTGCGCTAGCGACCGACATACCGAGCAAGGCGAGCATGAGCACGGCGACCAGCGCCGTTCTCATGCAACCGACGACACTGGCCAGTAAACCCATCTGCCTTGAGGACCCGTTTCTAGGAGAATATCTTAGCACGCTTCAATCATGATTGATCGGGATCAATCTGTCGGGGCATTTGCTTATGCAGTCGCCATCGATGGGCGTGCTGAGATCTTCGGCCACCTCTGTCACCGCAGAACTGGCGTCGCTCCGGGCCAACCGAAGTGCGGCAGCACCATGAAGGCTGCGAAGCCGGCCGCGCCCGCCAGCGCAGTGGCAATCGCGAGAGGAAGCCAAAAGCGGATGGGACCGGTCGCACCGGCAACGAGGAGGCGGCCGGCGGCATTGGTTGCAAGCGCGATCAGGACAGCGTGCCCGACGGTCTCCTGATCAGCTGTCGATCCAAGAAGCCGCAGCGCGCTCAGAACCGCAACGTCGACGTCGAAGGTCCCCGAGACTGCCGACGTCGCAACCGTTCCCGCGGCATATCCCGACGCAGCAGCGCTAATGGTCGATACGACGGCGAACAGCGCCGCGAAAGCGAGAAGCGGTGCGAGCTCGAAGGGGTTGCGCGGCGCACTGTCGCCGGTCGCCGCAAGGTGACCGCGGGTGAGGAAGACGCCGCCGCATATCGCCAAGCCGGTGACGGCTGCGAGAATAGCAAGGCCGGCGACGCCGAGTACCGCGGGTGCGACGATGGCCACGATGCCGGCGACGCGCAGGACCGAGACAGCGGAAGCGAGTGTCGCGGCACCGGCAAGTGGCCAGGGATTTTCCCCCGCCGCCGCCGCGCGTGCCAATGCAAGGGTGACAGCCGTAGACGAGACGACCGCGCCCGCCAGTCCGCCGACGAGCACGCCCCTTGTGGTGCCAAGGATTCGCACGGCGATGTAGCCGAGGAAGGAGATCGCGGCGGTGAGCACCGTAAACAGCCACACCTGGCGGGGGTTGAAGCCGCCCCAGGGATCGATCGGCTCTGCGGGAAGCAGAGGCAGGACGATCGCTGTCATGACAGCGAGCACCAGCGCGGCGCGCAGCTCGAGCCATGAGATGCGTCTGAGCAAACCATGGAGGAGATCGCGACTGGCGAGAAGAACGGCCAGCGCGGTGCCCCCAGCGGCAGCAGCACGGTGGTCGCCCACGACCGCCAGGGCGCCGAGGACAAACACGCCGAGCCCAGCGACGACCCCTGTTACGCTGAAGTCGGCATCATGCATGGCTTCGCGGCTCTTGTACCAGGCAAAGACAGCCGTGAAGGCGAAGAGGCCCGCAACGAGCACCGAAGGCGCTTCGAGGCTGCGGGCCATTGTCGCGAACAGTCCGCCTAGCAAGCCTGTGATCGCATAGGTGCGGATACCGGCCGTGCGCGTTCCGTCCGGCGCGTCGCGCTCGCGCCACCCGCGCTCGAGGCCAACCAGCAGGCCGATGGCAAGGGCAAGGCCGAGCTTTGCAATCAGCGATTCCATCGCCAACCTCCCGAAGGCGGGCGGCTCTGGCGCGAGGCGAGCGTCATCGCGCTTTTCGGATCATGCGCCACAAGACCTGGTCGCGACGCCAGAAATGGTGCCAAAGCGCGGCGCCGGCGTGAAGCAGGACGAGAGCGAGCAGCGTCCAGCTGAGCAGGCTGTGAACCGGCGCGATCCGGAACGTCAGATACATGGCGATCGTGCCGGTGACGGGCAGCGCGACCAGGACTGCATAGAGCGCCGCATGCATGGCGGCGGCACTCATGCGCTCGAAAGGGGACAAGCCCGGCACGGGCGCTGGCCGACCGTAGGCGAAGCGCAGCACAAGTTGCGCCAGCACGAGGAAGAGAATCGCCCAGCCGCTCCAAGCATGCACCTGATGCAGAAACAGGTCGATGGGACGCGGCTTCATAAACAGGTGCGCCATGTGGGTGCGCTGGATCGCCCAGGCGGTCGGCACCTGGACGAGGCATAGAAGCAGCACCGTCCAATGCATGAGCCGATGCGCGAGAGGGAATCCGTCCGGTCGATGTGCTCGACGCATCGACCCTGGCCAACGCCATCTCAAGCCTCGACCTCGACGATGTCGCCGGCGCGCGCGGCATAATCGAGCGCGTAGGCGAGCTCACCGGTCGTCTCGGCGTGGACATGGAGGAGCGGCTGGCCGCGATCGATCTCGTCGCCGAGCCTGACCTCCATGTGAACGCCAGCCGCCTTCGCTTCCGGCGCACCCGCGAGCTTGGCGAGCCGAGAGAGCTTGCGGTTGTTGATATGGACGACACGACCGGCACGGGCAGCCGTCAGGGGATGGATGTACGACGCCTTCGGCGGCACACGAAGGCCGCCCTGGGCCTGGCAGATCGCCTCGAATTTCGACCAGGCCCGGCCGCTGGCTAGCGTTGCAAGCGCGAGGTCGGTGCCTTGTCCCTTCGCGGCCTTGCCGCCGATCTCGAGCGCGGCTCCAGCCAGAGCGGCGGCGCGACGGCGCAAATCGTCGGGCGCCTCGGCTGCGTTGTTCAGCACGGCAAGCACGTCAAGCGCCTCCAGCGCGGGGCCGATGCCGCGCCCGACAGGCTGAGAGCCATCGGTCTGGACGCAGGTCGTCGCGAGGTTGAAGCGGGCCGCGACTAAGCTCAGGCGCTCCGCCAGGCGGCTGGCGGCGTCCTCGCCGCGCACCTTGGCAGTGGGTCCGACAGGAATGTCGATCACGACATGGGTCGAACCCGCGGCAATCTTCTTGGACAGCACGGAGGCGACGAGCTGGCCTTCGGTGTCGATGTCGAGCTCGCGCTCGACACGCACGAAGATATCGTCGGCGGGGCTCAGATGCACGGCGCCGCCCCAGGCGACGCAGCCGCCTTCGCTCTCCACGACGCGCCTCAGCGTAGCGATGTCGAGCTCCACCGGCGCCAGCGTTTCCATCGTGTCGGCGGTGCCGGCCGGGGAGGTGATGGCGCGCGAGGAGGTCTTGGGCATGACCAGGCCGTTCGCGGCAACGATCGCGACCACGATCGGCGTGGTCCGATTGCCAGGAAGGCCGCCGACGCAATGCTTGTCGACGACGATCGGTGCGTCCCATCGCATCCGTTCGCCGACATCCACCATGGCGCCGGTCAGATCGGCGGTTTCGGTCTCGTCGAGGGGGAGAGCGGCGCTGGCGGTCAGAAAGGCCGCAAGGTGGACCTCCGTATAGCGTCCGGCAACCACGTCCCGCAGGATGTCGGCAAAGGCGCGTGCGTCCAGCCGATTGCCATAGATGCGCTGACGCACGCTGGCGAGCGAGTCGATCGCGGGCGCATGGCTGACACGGACCACATCACCGTCGCTGAGGCCGAGCCGTTCCCACGCGGTCTCGGAGAGGCCGACCTCGTCGATGGCGATGAGGTCGTCGCCGTCGACCTGAAACAAGGTCGCCTGGACTTGACCCTTGCCGTTCGAGACCAGCACCTGCGAGCGGGCCGCCAAGCCTTCCGATCGGCAGACGTGGCAGTCGGTTCGCATGACGACCACAGCCTGGTGCTGCGTGTGCAGGCGGATGCGGCGGACCCGCAGCGTCGGTTGGGCGGGAATCGTGCTGTCGGCAGGCGTCATAGATCGAACTTCTGGTTCTGCCGGGGAACGACGGCGTTCCATTTGAGCTCGCGGTCGATGCGGACGCGCAGGGCTTCGGAGCCCGCGTCCTCGCCGTGCACGATGAAGACACGAGACGGCGGCCGCCGGAAGCCCGAGAGCCATCGCATGAGCTCGTTGGAATCGGCATGCGCCGAGAGCATCGACAGCTCCTCGACCGCGGCGCGGACCGGAATCCACTCGCCATGGATCTTGGTCTCCTGCGCACCTTGCAGCATGGCCCGGCCGCGCGTGCCGGCCGCCTGGAAACCCGAAAACAGGATCGTATTGCGGGCGTCGGGAGCGAAGGCCTTCAGGTGATGAAGGACGCGCCCGCCGGTCGCCATGCCGCTCGCCGAGATCACCACCTTGGGGTAGGGGCTCGCCGTGATGCCCTTCGAGCCGTCGACGTCGCGCGTGTAAGTGGCGATCGCGCAGACTTCCTTGCATTGCCCTGGCGACAGACGATGATCCTCACGATGGGCATGGAGAAGGTCAGTAGCGTCGATCGCCATCGGACTGTCGAGATAGATCGGCACCTTCGACAGGCGCCCGGCCGTCTTGAGCTTCCACAGATGGTAGAGCAGCGACTGGGCGCGTCCGACGGCGAAGGCGGGAACGACGACCGTCCCGCCGCGCGCGATCGTCCGTTCGACGACAGCGCCGAGCGCTTCGGTCGGATCGGCGGGATCGTGAACACGGTTGCCATAGGTCGACTCGATCAGAACGTAATCCGCCTCCGGCACCGGGACCGGATCGGGCAGAACCGGATCGTCATAGCGGCCGAGATCGCCGGAGAAGGCGATGCGCCGCCCACCCCATTCGACCTCGGCGGTCGCAGCACCCAGGATGTGGCCGGCATGGCGGAAGGTGAGCGTCGCGCCGAAAGGCAGCTTGACCGGCTTGTCGAAGGGCACGGTCGAAAAGAACTCGAGGCTGCGCTCGGCATCATGGATGCCGTACAGCGCGAGCGCCGGCTTATGCTTCGAGAAGCCCTTGCGGTTGGCGTATTCGGCGTCCTTCTCCTGAAGGTGTCCGCTGTCCTTCAGGATGAGCTCCGACACATCGCGCGTCGCGGACGTCGCGTAGATCCTCCCGCGAAAGCCGTCACGCACCAGTTTCGGAAGATAGCCCGAATGGTCGAGATGAGCGTGCGTCAGGATGACGGCGTCAATGCTCGCCGGCGCGATCGGCAGCGGCTCCCAGTTCAGCTCGCGCAAGTTCTTGAGGCCCTGAAACAGACCGCAGTCGATCAGGATGCGCTTGTCGCCGTTGGCAAGGAGATGTTTCGAACCGGTGACGGTGCCTGCGCCGCCGAGGGAAGTGAGTGTCAGCATGTCGTCCTTCAATGCGTGGGGGTGGACAGATCGGCGGGTGAACCTTTCCCATCGATGGCGTTGCGCTCGACATTCGTCAGAAAGTCCTCACGCGACCAACCGGCCAGGGGAGCAGCCGCTTCGATCAGATGCGCCCATGAGCAGCGGTTGGCGAACAGCATGCCGGCGACGTCAAGCGTGCCGCCACGGCTGATATAGCCGCGGGCCGCGGTTTGCTTCGGCCCGCCGTCGAGCCGTCGCAAGAGGCCGAGCATCGGTTCGGGCCGCGTGTGCGATACGATCAGCCGCGGAACGCCGACAGGGAAGAGGCGGTTCAGCGCGTCGTCCGTCGCCACGAAGCGCGCCTCGATCGGGTCGCGCGGGATGCGGAGGCGGCCCGGTTCGTTGATCGCCGTCACCAGAACCCGCCGTCCGTGCTCTTTCAGACGACGCGCGGCCTTGAGCGCCTCTTCGAGCTGGTAGGCGCCGATCGCGACGATCTGCAATTGCGCATCCTCGGTCTGCCCTTCGATCGTGGCGGCGCCATCGGCGACGAAGCGGGTCGCGGCCTCACCATCGAAACGATGTGGCATGTCACGCTTGGAGACGATCACACCGGCGACCTGTCCGCGACCGCCGAAGACCGAGGCCATGGTGGCGACGGCGCTGTTGGCGTCGACGGGAAACAGCACGCGCGCCGTATCGGACATCTCGCCGAGAAGCGCCTCGCCGAGCGTCGGGTCCTGGTGTGATTGCTCGTTCTTCGAGTTCTCCCAGGTGTGCGAGGTGACGACCAGCGGCACCGAAATCCAGCCCGGCTCCTTGCCGTCCTCACGCTGGCGGCGGGCGAACACGATCTCCTGCCGCAGGCCGCCGAGCATCTTCATCGCAAAGGCTTCGTAGCTGACGATGAGGTTGAGACCGCCTTTGTTCGCAAGCGCCGCGGCGGCGACTGCCTCCTCGTTCAGCGCCGTGATCACGCTGCCGTCGCGAGCTTCGGCGACGCCGGTCTCCGGCGCGTTGACGCGATGGCGCAGCCGCTCGAGGGTCGCCCCCATATGATTGGAGCTCAGCTCATCGGGATTGCCGACGCGCACCCGCAGGGCGGGATTGGCGTCGACGAGACGCACGAACCAGCGGTCGAGCGCATGCATGGCGCAATCGGCCGGCGCGCCGATCTCGGTCCAACCGGGCGCAGGCAGGTCCGGCGCCGACGGATGGCGGACCGCGAGCGGGTGGCTGCTCTCCGCTGGCCGGTTCTGTTGTCCATGGACGGCGATCGCGGCGACCGCATCCTCGATGTCGTCAGGCGTTACAAACAGGGCTCGCGCCGCGTCGTTGAAGGCCTTGCGGGCAGCGGCGTCGCGCGAGGGGTTTGCGGTCAGTGGCAGGTTGTGCGCCGCGTTTGTTCCGGCGCCCGGAAAGCCGAAGCCCTTCACCGTCTCGGCAATGACATAGGGAATGGGGGCGGGATAGGCACGGCCTGGCTCGGCGATAAACCGGCCGAGGCGTTCCTCGGCTGTCAGGATCGCCCAGACGAAGGCCGCCGGGTCTTTGCCGTCGATGCCGAAGGGATCGAAGCCGTTGAGCCTGAGATGTTCGGCGAGCCACTCAGCGCCGCCCTGCTGCGCGATCTGCGCTCGCTCCTCGATGCGTCGCCCATTCAGGATCATGATCGGCACCACGAGGCCGCTATCCTCCGCGCGCCACCAGCGCGCCGTCCAGTCAGAGCCGCGCTGCTCCTCGAAGGCGCCATCGCTCAGAAAGGCGACCAGGCTCTCTCCCGGCAGCGGCGCATGGACATACTGGACCTCGGCGAAGCCGAGATAGCCGCCCTCGGAGATCGCTCCGGCCGTGTTCGGTCCGGCATGGCTACCGATCGGCACCGCCGGGCGGCCGCCGGCATCGATGGCGTAGGAATAGAAATCGGCGGCAAGCTGGGACAGGCCCTTCTCGCTGCGGTCGTATCGTCCCTTCTGCGCATCGGAGACATCGCCGGTCAGCGCATTGATCGCCTCGATCGCGGCGACGCAATGGCCCTGTCCCATCACCCAGGAGCGGGTGGTGGCCGAGAGCGCGTTCGCGGTGAGGTAACCGACAAAGGCGGGCACCATGTTCAGCGATCCACCGGTATGCCCTTCCGGGGCCGCCTTGAAGGCTTCGGCCGGTAGCGGCGCGCCGGAGAGGTCGACGCGCTTGGCATAGGTCATGTGGACGACCGTCCACATCGCAGCAGCGGTCAGCCGGTCGGCGGCGGCGAGCAGGCGGTAAAGCGCGTCCGGGTTCAGCTTGGGCGATTGCGCGAGCGCGCGAATGCGCGCGACCGTCTCGTCGCTGTGCCTGATCGGGCCGTAACCGGCGCGCCAGTGTTCGAAGGCTGGGGACGTCGTCGCGGCCATGCGCTGCTGCCTTTCCTGGGTGGATTTGTTTTCTGGATGTTGGCCGACTTACGCGACCCCGCCGGTCCAGGGCGGAGGGTCGCTTGCAGGGAAGGAATCGATGCCGGCGCGTTCGACGTCATCGACCGGCTCGGGTGGGCGGCGGTGACGAATGAATTCGGGATCGGGCGCATCGGCGGCCGCAAGCGCGTCGGCGATCAGCCGCGAGAGCCCGATCGCGTTGGTCGGGTGGCTGACGGAATCGGAGGAGACGATCCTGCCGCAAAGCGGCGCCAGCCGCTCATACGAGTCGCCGGCGAAAATGCCGTGCACGACGGCGACGTCGGGGCGGGCAAATCCGAGCGGGGGCAGCTTGCTTGCCGCTTCGATGAGGGTGTTGCCGGACGAAGCGATGTCGTCGACCAGAACCGGCTGCAATCCGTTCCATTGCGAAAGGTCCGGCAACGCGATCTCGACGTCGCGGTCGCCATGCCGGATCTTGCGTAGCACGGCATGCGGCGCCCCGATCCGTGCCGCAATCGCGGAGACCCACTGCTCGCTTTCCTCGTCCGGACCGATGATGAGCGGCTTGGCGACCGACGCGGCGATCCAATCGGCCAGGAGTGGTGCGGCATGAAGCGTCAGCGCCGGGATCTCATAGAGCGCCGAAAGCGCGGGATAGCGGTGCAGATGCGGATCGACGGTGACGAGCCGATCGAAGCTGGACGAAATCAGGCGTGCGAAGGTTCGCGAGGTGATGGCCTCGCCCGGCCGGAAGCGGCGATCCTGCCGCATATAGGCAAGATAGGGAGCGACCAACGTGACCGTGGCCGCGCCGAGCGATCGCGCCGCGTCAGCAAGAAAGACGAGCCGGAGGAAGCCGTCGTCGGGACGCGCCAGCGTCGAAACCAGCAGGACCGCCTTCCCCGCCACCTCCGTGGCGAGGCGCAGATAGGTTTCGCCATCGGGAAAGTTGCGCGTTTCGATTGCGCCTAGCTCGCCGGCGCCGGCGTTCACAAGCGCTTGCGCAAAAGCCTCGTTGCCGGGGAGAGCAATGATGACGTGGGCGGACGTCTTCTGGGCGGGGGCAGGGGCCATTCTTCGTCTTTCGTCGTCTCGTCTCGGCCTGCATCAGAACGCGGGCGCGGCTTCATGATTTCTTGCGCAAAGGCGAAGACAGGCTCCCGATAAAGCCCGCGCGGCCGCCCGATTCTTTAATCGAGATTAAGTTCTCGCCGTTGTGTGCCGGCCCCGCCGACGCGTCTGAGCGGCATTTCCGCTGGTGCGCGAGGGCGTGCATATCGCTTGATGGTCAGCGACTTTCGGGACGCAATCTTGATCTGAGTTAAAGTTTCGGCCGTCCCGGGCGCGCATTTTCAGGGCCGAGCGGGGCCCGGTTCGCCTTCAGCAGCGAACTTCCGTGGGCCCTGACGCTCACAGATGCGTCGAACGATGCCGTGCCTGGCTGATGGTATCAACCGCATTGGCCCGTCGCGCGGCAAAGAAGTACGGGAATGCGGTCGATGGAGAGTGACAATAAAGCGCCCGCCAAGCGGGTCTTCAAGTTCGACATCCTGTACTTTGTCGCGGTCTTCTTCGCCGTTCTGCTGATCCGGGACCTGCTTGTCGGCCAGGGCCACATCAAGGTCATCCCGTACAGCGAATTCCAGGGCCTGATCGAAAAGGATGGCGTCACCGACCTGGTGGTCGGACCGACGGAGATCACCGGCGCGTACAAGCCGCCGCTCGAGAAGGACGCACCGCAGCATTTCTCCACGGTTCGCGTCGATCCGCAGATCGCCGACGTGCTGACCAAGCGCAACATTTCCTTCTCGGGACAACCGGCGCCGGGCCTCTTCGAAAACCTGCTGTCGTGGCTGATGCCGGCGGCGATGTTCGTGCTGATCTGGATGTTCCTGTTGCGCCCGATGATGGCCGGGCAGCATGGCGGCCTGATGAGCATCGGCCGCAGCCGTGCCAAGGTCTATGCCGAGAAGTCCGTGAAGGTGACGTTCGCCGATGTGGCGGGCGTCGATGAAGCCAAGCAGGAGCTGGCCGAAGTCGTGGGCTTCCTCAAGGACCCGGCGACCTATGGCCGCCTCGGCGCGCGCATCCCCAAGGGCTTGCTTCTCGTTGGACCGCCGGGGACGGGCAAGACGCTGCTGGCGCGCGCCGTCGCCGGCGAATCGGGCGTCCGCTTCTTCTCGATCACGGGCTCCGAATTCGTCGAGATGTTCGTCGGCGTCGGCGCTTCGCGCGTGCGCGACCTGTTCCAGCAGGCGCGCGAGCAGGCCCCGGCGATCGTGTTTATCGACGAACTCGACGCGCTCGGCCGCGCCCGCGGCGTCGATATGCCCGGCGGCGGACATGACGAGAAGGAGCAGACGCTCAACCAGCTGCTCGCCGAGATGGACGGCTTCGATCCGAGTGTCGGCATCGTCGTGCTGGCGGCGACGAACCGGCCCGAAATTCTCGATCCGGCGCTGCTGCGGGCCGGCCGCTTCGATCGACAGGTCCTGGTCGACCGCCCCGACCGTCAAGGCCGCATCGACATCCTCAACGTGCACTTGAAAAAGATCAGCGTGGCCCCCGAACTCGACGTCGCGGCGGTTGCCGCGCTCACACCAGGCTTCACTGGCGCTGATCTCGCCAATCTCGTCAACGAGGCCGCGCTGGTCGCCACCCGCCGCGGCGCGAGCGCCACCGTGCTCGACGATTTCACGCAGGCCGTGGAACGCATCGTCGCTGGCCTGGAAAAGAAAAGCCGGATTCTCATTCCGCGCGAGCGCCAGATCGTGGCGCATCACGAAATGGGCCATGCGCTCGTCGCCATGGCGCTGCCGCAGACCGACGTCGTACAGAAGGTTTCGATCATCCCGCGCGGCATCGCGGCGCTCGGTTACACGCTGCAGCGGCCGACCGAAGATCGTTTTCTCATGAGTCAGTCCGAGTTGCAGGATCGCATGGCGGTGCTGCTTGGCGGTCGGGCCGCCGAAAGCCTGGTGTTCGACGAGATTTCGACAGGCGCGGCGGACGATCTCGTCAAGGCGACGGACATCGCGCGCAACATGGTGGTCCGGTTCGGCATGTCGAAGGAGCTCGGACAGGTCGCTTATGAGCCGGAGACGGGCAGCTTCCTCGTCGGCCAGACCCCGGTCTGGCGGCCGCGCACCTACAGCGATGAGACGGCCGAGGCCATCGACCACATGGTGAAAGACCTGATCGACCGCGCCTTCCAGAAGGCCCGCTCGATCCTCGAGCGCAACCGTTCGGTGCTGGATAGCAGCGCGCGCGAACTTCTTGCGCGCGAAACGCTGGGCCCCGATGACCTTGCCAAGCTGACCACCGGTCTCGAGCGCGAAGCGCCGGGACGGCCGGGCCTGGCTCTGGTCGAGTGATGGGGATCAAACACCGCCGGATCGGCCTGCTTGGCGGGCGCTCGCTGTTCAAGGGACCATAAAGTGCGCAGATCGCCCATTGTCGTCATCGCCGTGTTGGTCGCGACCGCGGCAGCCGGATCCTATGTCTATTGGCTTGGAACGCAGAACCGCGTGCCGGCGGGCCTGGCGCGGGTGAACGGCAGGATTGAGGTCGAGCGGGTCGACATCACCAGCAAATATGCCGGGCGCCTGGCGGAAGTGCTGGTCGACGAGGGCGCCAATGTCAGCAAGGGTGAGGTGCTCGCGCGGCTGGACACGAGCGAGATCCAGGCGCAACTGACGGCGGCCCGAGCAGCTGTGCACCGCAGCCATCAGAGCGTCGCCAGCGCACAAGCGAGCGTCGCGCTGCGTGAGGCCGAGCTCAATCTCGCGCAGGTCGAGCTCCAGCGTGTGGTTGAACTCATGCGAACCAACACGTCGACACAGGCTGAGCTTGATCGCCGGACGGCGCAACGCGACATCTCGCGGGCCTCATTGCAGACCGCGAAGGCCGCGGTCGAGGATGCGAAGGCCTCGGTCGAAGTCGCCGAGGCGCAGGTCAATCAGATCGAGGCGGCCATCGCCGACATGACGTTGAGGGCGCCGGTGTCTGGCCGCGTCGAGTATCGTCTGGCGCGAACTGGCGAGGTTGTCGGCGCCGGAGGTCGGGTGCTGACGGTGTTCGATCTCTCGGATGCGCATATGACGATCTATCTTCCGACGGCCTCCGCCGGTCGCGTGGCGGTGGGCTCACAGGCGCGTCTCGTGCTGGATGGTCCGGGCGGCTACGTCCTGCCGGCGACCGTGTCCTTCGTCTCCGCCGACGCGCAGTTCACGCCAAAATTCGTCGAGACGGCGAACGAACGCGAGAAGCTGATGTATCGCGTCAAGCTGCATATCGACCCGGCGCTGGTCGCCTCCGAGCGCGGCTATGTGAAGGCGGGGATGACCGGCAACGCTTATGTCCCGGTGACGGGAGATGCGAATTGGCCGGCCGAGCTTGCGCCGAGGTTGCCCGATGGAGGCTGACCCCGCCGCCGTCAGCCTGTCGGGTGTCCAGCATGCCTATGGGAAGGTGGTGGCACTTCGCGATTTGGCTCTGACCATCCCGCCTGGCTGCAAGCTCGCCATTGTCGGTCCTGACGGCGTCGGCAAGTCGACATTGCTCGGCTTGATCGCGGGGGTTCGCCGCATTCAGCGCGGTTCGGTCAGCGTGCTGGGGGGCGACATGGCCTCGGCGGCGCACCGCAGCGAGGCCGCGCCCCGCATCGCCTATATGCCGCAAGGGCTCGGACGCAATCTTTATCCGACCTTGTCGGTCTACGAGAACATCGACTTCTTTGCCCGGCTTTACAGCCAGCCGGACGATCGCCGGCGTGGGCGCATCGACGAGCTCATGCGGGTCACCGGGTTGTTTCCCTTTGCCGATCGGCCAGCGGGAAAACTCTCCGGCGGGATGAAGCAGAAGCTCGGGCTGTGCTGCGCGCTCGTCCATGATCCCGATCTCCTCATCCTGGACGAACCGACGACCGGCATCGACCCGTTGTCGCGCCGCCAGTTCTGGACGCTGATCGGGCGCATCCAGGCCGAGCGGCCGACCATGACGGTGATCGTGGCGACGGCTTATATGGAGGAGGCCGGGGCCTTCGATCGCATCGTGGCGATCGACGATGGCGCGATCATCGCTGACGGGAGCCAGCCGGAGCTGCTTGCGCGCACCGGCGCGGCTACGCTCGAGCAGGCCTATATCGAGCTGCAGCGCCCGGAGCGGCGCGGGGCGCGGGTGGCGCCGTCCATGCCACGTCTCGAAGCGGACGGCGGACCGCCTGCCATCGTGGCCGAGGGCCTGACGATGCGCTTTGGCGATTTCACGGCGGTCGATCATGTGAGCTTTCGCATCGAGCGCGGCGAGATCTTCGGCTTCCTCGGCTCCAATGGCTGCGGCAAGACGACGACGATGAAGATGCTGACGGGGCTGCTTCCGGCGACCGAAGGACGTGCCGAGCTCCTGGGCAAGCCGGTCGATGCGCGCGACATCTCGACCAGGACGCGGATCGGCTACGTCTCCCAATCGTTTTCGCTTTACGAAGAACTGACGGTGCGCGGCAATCTCGAACTGCACGGGCGGCTGTGCGGCATCGGCGGCAAGGGGCTGGGTGAGCGGGTCGAGGAGGCCTTGTCGCGGTTCGAACTCGGTGATGTCGCCGAGACGCTTCCGGACGCCTTGCCGTTGGGCATGCGCCAGCGCCTCCAGCTGGCGGCGGCATGCCTGCATCGTCCCGATGTCCTGATCCTGGACGAGCCCACCTCGGGCGTCGATCCGGCGGCGCGTGACCGCTTCTGGAGCCTGCTGCTCGAGATGTCGCGCCGCGACGGGGTGACGATCTTCATCTCGACGCATTTCATGAACGAGGCCGAGCGTTGCGACCGCGTCTCTCTCATGCATGCGGGCCGCGTGCTGGCGGTCGGCGCACCACGCGAGCTCCAGGCCACGCGGGGGGCCGCGAGCCTCGAGGATGCCTTCGTCGCCTATCTGGAGGATGCGGCGGCGGTCGGCGCCGCGGAGCCGCCTGCGGATGATACGCGCAGCGCGGTCGAGCCCGGCTCAGTGATGCGGAACGACGATGCCCAAGCGACGCCGAAGCCGAGGCTCGCCTCCGTGAGGAGGATATGGACGTTCGCGCGCCGCGAGGCGCTCGAGCTGAGCCGGGATCGTATCCGGCTGGCCTTCGCGCTGATTGGTCCGCTCCTGCTCATGGCTGCCTTCGGCTACGGGATTTCCTTCGACATCGAAGGTCTGCGCTACGCGGTGCTCGACCGCGACCATTCGCTGGAAAGCCGGGCTTTCCTCGACCAATTCTCGAATTCGCGCTACTTCGTCGAGCAGGCACGCCTGAACGAGGATGTCGAGATCGACCGACGCCTGCGCGCCGGCGAGCTCAAATTCGCGGTCGATATCCCGCCCGGCTTCGGCCGCGACCTGTTGCAAGGCCATCGACCTGAAGTCGGCTTCTGGCTCGACGGCGGCAACACCTTCCCCGCCGAGACGGCGCGCGCCTACATTCTTGGCACGCTTCAGACCTATGCCGGCGAGCTCGCGCGGGCCGCCCGAAGCGCCAACGGACTGCCGGCCGAGACGCTGCGGGTCGAGCCGCGCTTTCGTTACAATCAGGACTTCCGCTCCGTCTTCGCGATCACGCCGGGATCGATCATGCTGCTGCTGATCATCTTCCCGGCGATGCTCACGGCCCTCGGCGTCGTGCGGGAGAAGGAGATGGGGTCGATCGCGAATGTCTACGCGTCGCCGGCGACGGTCGGCGAGTATCTGCTGGGCAAGCAGCTCCCTTATGTCGCGACCGGCGTCCTGAGCTATCTCAGTTTGCTGGTCTTCGCCGGCGGCGTGCTCGGCGTCGTGCCGAAGGGCTCGCTGCTGGCGCTGTCGCTGGCAGCCCTCGTCTATGTTTTCGCCGCCACGGCCTTCGGGCTTCTGGTCTCGGCTTTCGTCTCCACGCAAGTAGCGGCGATATTCGGCACCGCGATCCTGACGGCGATGACCGCAGCGCATTATTCGGGCTTCCTGATCCCGGCCTCCTCGCTCGAGGGGCCGGGCCGCATCATGGGCCTCTCCTTCCCGCCGCTTTGGTTCCAGACCATCAGCCTCGGCGTGTTCGCCAAGGGCCTCGACACGCCAGCGTTCGCCCGCGAGCTTCTGGTGCTGGCGGCGTTCGCGCTTGGATTCCTGCTGCTGGCGCGGCTCTTGATCCGCAAGCAGGGGGCGTAGCGATGCGGCGCTGGATCGAAAACGCCTTCCGTCTCGGCGTCAAGGAATTCGCCAGTCTGTCGCGCGATGTCGTGATGGTGGTGCTCATCGGCTACGTCTTCACCTTCGCTGTCTATTCCGAAGCGACAGCGATGCGAACCGACGTCAATGACGCCAAGGTGGCCGTCATCGACGGCGATCGCTCGACCCTCTCGGGCCGGATCAAGGACGCGCTGCGGCCTCCCTATTTTCGGCCGGCGGTCGAGATCGACCGCTCGAGCCTCGACGGCTTGATGGACAAGGGCGCTTTCACGTTCGTTCTCGACATTCCGCATGGTCTGGAAGCCGATTTTCTCGCCGGACGCAACCCGACCGTTCAGGTCAATGTCGATGCCACCAGCATCTCACAGGCCGGCGTCGGCACCGCCTATATCCAGGAGATCGTCGCGCAGGAGACAACACGCTTCCTCAAGCAGGCCCCCGTCGAGACGCTCGCCCCGGTCAAGCCGGTGATCCGCGCGATGTTCAACCCGAACCTCGAAGCCATCAGCTTCACGGCCAGCATGGGCGTCATCAACAATGTCACCATCCTCGCCATCATTCTGGTCGGCGCCGCGGTGATGCGGGAACGGGAGCATGGCACAATCGAGCATCTTCTGGTTATGCCGGTGAGCGCCAGTGAGATCATCGCCGGCAAGATCTGGGCAAACGGGCTGGTCATATTGCTGGCAGCCGCGTTCTCGCTTCACGTCGTGGTCGAGGTTGTCCTGCGCACACAGATCGTCGGCTCGATCGAGCTGTTTCTTGCCGGAACGGCCATCTATCTCTTCGCTGTGACGTCGCTCGGCATCCTCCTCGCCACCGTCGCGAACTCCATGCCGCAATTCGCGCTGCTCTCCATCCCGGTCTTCGTGCTCATGTTCCTGCTGTCCGGCTCCTTCACGCCGTTCGAGAGCATGCCGCGCGCCCTGCAGCTGATTATGGACCTTTCGCCGTCCACGCATTTCGTGCGCTTCGCTCAAGCGGTACTTTACCGGGGTGCTGGCGGTGATGTCGTCTGGCGCGATCTTCTGGTCATGGCAGGGCTCGGCGCGGGGTTCGTGTCGGTTGCTCTTTACCGCTTCAAAGCTATGCTCGCGCGCCCGTCGTGACGATCGGCCTCGAGGGTGCGACGCGCGGGTCGAGGCTTGTCCGCATGGGACTCGACGGCAGCTAGCGACTTGCTGTCGGTTCCGGCATGAGAAGGCGGGGCAGACGTATGCAGGCCAACAGTGTGGCCAGGATGAGCAATGCAGCGAGGAGAAAGCTCGCATCGGGCAGGACCGGCAAATTGAACAGCGCGCCGCCTGCGACCGATCCCAGGGCCTGGCCGAGACTGGCAGCGGCAGTCATGCGACCGAGCTGTGCGCCCTGGCTTGTCGGAATGCCAAAGGAAGACCAGTAGGTGGCGACCGGCGACAGCAGGCCGGCGCTCGCTGCCACCAGTGCGACTGCAACCGACATCAAAACAGACGTGTTAACGACCGAAACGACGACCAGCCCGATGGCAAGCGTCGCCAAACCAGGCGCAATGAACCAGCGCGTGAACTCTGGCTTGATGAGAGGCGAGAATACCAAGGCTTGCACGACCGCCATCACCAGGCTGCACTCGGCAAACATGATGCCGATATGCGCAGCGTCGAGACCAAGGTCCTTGCCGCGCAGCGCCAGTCCGACTTCGAAGACGCCAATTGCGAGGGCCGTCACCAGCGCGATCGCGAGGAGCCGCAGCATGGCGGGCCGTTCGATCTGCGCGGTGTCGGGCGTCACATCGACGTTGTCGCGGCGCGAGCCCGAGGGAAGCAGGATCACCACCGACACGGCTGCGATCACGGCCAGCCCTGTCGCCGAGAGCAGCGGCATCGCAAGAGAGCGATCGGGTGAGAAAATCCAGACTCTGCCAGCGACACGCATCGCCAGCCCACCGAGCAGAGGCCCGATGAAGAAGCCGGCGGTGCCCGCTATATTGATCAGCGCGAAGCGATGGGCGCGCCATTCTTTCGACGGCGCATAGTCGCCGATGAGCGCATAGGCGACAGGTGTGATAGCGGCGGCGAATAAGCCGCCGAGAAAGCGGCCGAGATAGAGAAGCGGGAGACTTTCCGTGACGGCAAAGAATCCGGTGGTCACCGCGAAACCCAGAAGGCCGACCAGGATGATCGGCTTGCGCCCGCACCGATCGGAAATCCGTCCCCAGATCGGAGCGCCGATGAAGATCGCGATGATGTACGCGCCCGTCAGTAGCCCCGTATGCCATGACAAGGCCTGTGGCGTGCTCGCGCCGGCGATCTGCTCGATCAGGAAAGGCAAGATCGGCAGAGCGACGCCATAGCCGACCGTGATCGCGAACATTGCCACCAGCACCGCCGAAAGCCCGCGCCAACCGAGGCTCTCCGGTTCAGTTGCAGCCATGGCACAGAGCCGATCTTGTATGAGAACACCGGTCGCGCTCTGCGCCTGACGCGGCTCTTGCAATTTCTAGGTGGGCGAACAGCCAATTGAGCTGCAAAGCGTTCGACACCATTTCATCCACGCCCTTCGACGAGACGTCGCGCGCGAGCNGACCAGCGGGGCGCCAAGGGCTTGACGAGCGACCGAAGCTTCGAGCTAGACTTGGGATTCAACGAAGTCTTTAATCCGCATCAAGCTTTTAGCCGACATCGTCGTTTGTTCGTGCTCCAGACGACGATCAGCCATGCTAGGTACAAGAATCGATGTCTGGCGCTAGCCTGACCGGGGAAGAGCGTCCGACACCATGTCCGAAGCCTTGTTATCGTCTGTTCCCGTACCTCACGCCGACCTGTTGCGCGAGCTGATCCGACGCTGGCGCGATGACCCAGGCGCAACCTACCGCTCGTGGTTCTTGTGGGACGAGCGACTGAAGAACTTCCGCTCGATACGGCGCGGTCTGCAGGTGGTGGTCGCCGAAATCGAAGCAGGTCGTTTCGGCGTCGCCTATCGAGGTTCGTCGCTCGAAACGGTAGTTCATTCGATCGCCGAGCAACGCCAGATATTCAAAGGTGCGGACCATGCCTGGCTGTGGAAGCCGAAGCTGCGCATCCCCGACATCTACGAAAGTCCAGAAAACCAACGCGCGTTCGGACGATTGCTCGACAACTGCTCATGTTGCGACACCGCCGAGGAGGTCATAGGTCACATCCGGGCGATCGATCAGCGCAAGATCAAGGGATTGGGACCTGCCGCCGCCAATCTTCTCTACTTCCTGCATCCGACCCTGATCCCGCCGTTCAACACTGCCATCGTCAACGGCTACAACGCCGTGAGCGGCGCCAAGGTAAAGCTCGGTTCATGGGACCACTTCCTGGCGATGCGCGCCGGTATCCTCGATCTCAACGACTGCTACCGCGACCTTCTATCCAATGACCTAGGCGCGATCGGCGGATTCTTGTTCGACGTCGGCTCGGGGCGTTACCCCGCCCCGCCGCTCGATCAAGAGGGCTCTGCCGCCCGCGACTGGCTGGGCCAGCTGGAGCAGGCGCGCGCTGAGGCAAGCCGCCTCGACAAGGCGGTGGCAGCGCAGGGCGAGACCGATCGCACCCATGCGGAGATTCAGGCATGGTTGCGCGATCTCGGTCTTGCGCTTGGCCATGACGTGTGGATCGCCGCCAACGATCGCGGCCGGCTTCATCAGGGCGTTCCCTTAGGCCAAGGGTGCCTAGAGCGGTTACCCGATGCCATCGCAACTTCGCCTGGCGCGGACTCGATCCGGCTGATCGACGTGCTGTGGCTCTCCAAAGGCGGAGGCGTCGCGGCCGCCTTCGAGGTCGAACACTCGACATCGATCTACTCGGGAATCGTCCGCATGCTTGACTTGGCATTGTCGGGCGGCGACCTGCACGCGACCGCAGGTCTGTTCCTGGTCGCGCCGGACGCGCGTGAGGCAGACGTCCGTGCCCAGCTCCGCCGGCCGGCGTTCAGCCGGATCGCCGATCTGGATTTCGCCTACCTCTCCTATGGCGAGCTTGAGAGGAACAAAGACGCGATCGCCCGCTTCGGGTCAGACCTCAAAGCAATCAGAGCCATAGCGAGTCCGCTTCGCTGACGCGAGAGCCGTCGCGCGTCGTCCTGGCCAGGCTGTTGTGGAATGCCGCCCTTTGCTGGCGGTGGTCCCGACCCTACGAAAGGACGTGTCCGATGAGCATACCTGCAAAGGCGGGACATCAGAGCCACATCGATTCAACATCGATCCGATTTATCGAACTGCCGGACCCAAGACCTAGTAGTCGTAGAGCCCACGAAAAGCCCGCTCCTGTGCGCTGTCCCGCGTCTCGCGGGCCATCTCGATGGCTGCTTGCATCTGTTCGCTCAAGGTACGCTCCGCAGCACGCATGGGATTGTCCATGGCCGCGGGAAGCCGCTTCGCGCGAACTTCGTCGGCAAGCCTTGCGATCACATGCATCCACGGTGAAAACTTTTCGGAGAGCATATAACGGCTGGTCCGCATCGGATGAAGCCATCGCAGCACCTCGGCCGACCACGGCGTGGTCATGGCCTGAACCCACGGGCTGACGAAGTTGCTGTAGAGCGTCTCGTTCGCCTGCGACAATTGTCGCACGCGTTCAAAGGCTTTCCGCGGATTGTCGAAGGCCAAGTCTTCGACGCGCCGCTCTTCGAAGGAAACGCTGTATTGCGGTTTGCGACAGTCAGGATCGTTGGTCGGGTTGGAGATCTTCATCTCGTAGAGGCCGGGCGGAAGGTTCACGACGTCATCGAGGCTCTCCAGGATGGCGCGGTGTTCCAAACGCGCGACCGACGCTGAAACGAAGATACCTAGATGCCCCACGCGGGGATCGGTCATGAAGACAATTCTCTGGCCTGCCTCCTTCAAAGCATCTGTGGTCTTGTAGACGGCCTTAAGCCAGGCCAGAGCCTGATGGGGCGGCGTGATGTTGTCGCCGTAGGAGGCAAAGATCACCAGCGGGCTCTTCAGACTACGCAGATCGATCCTCACCGCGTCACCGAGCTCAAGCGTGCCCTGCTCAAGCTCGTTGCCAATAAAGAGATGATCGACGATCTCGACCATCTCTTGTCGGCTGAAGCTATACCACGCGTTCCACCAGCGCTCGAATTCGAGGAACCGCTTCTCTTCATGATCGACGTCTAGGTAGAGACTTGCGTATTTGTCCCAGATCGCCGCCTCGGGTTTGAGTGTTTCAAAGTTCTGGACGAGCCAGGCGCCGTCAAAGCGGCCATCCCCAAGATCGCCAACGAAGTGCGTGAGCCAGCTCCCGCCGAGCAGGCCGCCGGCGAGCCGCATGGGATTCGCCCCGGACTCGCCTGCCCAATAGGAGAGGGGCGAGCCGTTGAGGACGATCGGGCCGACTGGCGCTCGGCAATGAATAGCGACCAGCATGGCGGCCCACCCAGCCTGGCAATTTCCGTACAGCACGGGCTTCTTGCCGGGATGTCGCGCGATCACCTCGTCGACAAAGTGGTGCATCGCATGGAGGACATCGATGAGCCTTTGATGCGGGCTCGGCGCCGGAAAGAAGCTGACGAAGTAGACCGGAAACCCTTCGTGCAGAGCCATGCCGATTTCGGATTCGCGCTTGAAGCCGCCGATGCCCGGCCCGTGTCCGGCGCGCGGATCCATGATGATGACAGGGGGCTTGGAATCGTCGACGCATGCGTCCGCGTGCTCGGTGTCGGCGGTCGTGATCCGGAGGAGCGCATAATTCGCTGGGCGTTCGAATCGCCTCGCATCCAGCAGCATTTCGTACTGGAAGGTGAGCACCGGCGGCATGCCGGCTTCCTCGTGCTCCAGCATGGTGTTGGCCCGCTTTCTCAGCACGTCCCAAAACAGGACCGAGCGCTGCCAGGCGTCGATCGGATAAGCCCATATCCCGGCGGGGTCGAACAGCGTGCTCGCAGCTTGGCTGGACGGCGCCGGATCGCGCATGTCGGCGCGCGGGGAGAGCAATGCAGGAAGAGCCGCCGTCCCGGATTGGGCCAGTGGCGCGCCTTGCTGGCGTTCCGCAGGGATAGTGACTGGCATCGGAAACTCCTCACACATGGCGCGTGCCGCACGCGCTCCTGATCTCACGCCGCGCTGAGCATCTTGTCCTCGACGGACCATTAGGGTTCACGGTCGGGCGCCGCAGCGCCGCCGGTTCTTCGCGCCAGCTTCTCAGGACCCAGACCTTGGTCTGTCCCCTTTCGGTTGCGTCCGATGGAGGATTAACAGCCCCGGCCATCCTTTTCGGATGGCCGGTTTGCAGAAGCCCATTATCCTTGCCTGCGGTAAAAGCGCAGGAACTGCGCATTGATGGCGACAATGATGGTGCTGGCGGACATGAAGACCGCAGCGACGGCCGGCGTCATCAGGAAGCCGGTGCCGAAGGTAATCCCGGCGGCCATCGGAATCGCCACGGTGTTGTAACCCGTCGCCCAGATGAGGTTCTGCACCATCTTGCGGTAGGTGGCGCGGGACAGTCCCAGAATGGCCGCGACGTCGCGCGGATCGCTCTTCACGAGCACGACATCCGCGGACTCGACCGCAACATCCGTGCCGGCACCGATGGCGACGCCGAGGTCCGCCTGAACCAGCGCTGGCGCATCATTGACGCCATCACCGACCATCGCAACCGAGAGCCCGCGGGCCTGCAGTTCCTTGATCTTGTCGGACTTCTGGTCGGGCAGCACCTCTGCGAAATACTCCGCGATGCCAAGTTCCTTCGAGACGCTCTCGGCGACGCCCTTCGCATCGCCCGTCAACATAACCGGCTTGATGCCAAGCCGCGTCAGCTCGGAGATCGCGTCCTTGGATTCCGGCCGGACGATGTCGGCGAGTGCGAAGAGTGCCCGCGGTGCGCCATCCCTCAGCAGCGCTACCACCGTCTTGCCCTGAGCTTCGAGTTGCTTGAGCTTGTCGTGCGTGACGGGCTTGCCCTGCCGGGCGAGATGGCCGGGGCTGACGATACGGATGTCTTGGCCATCGACTTTCGCGACAATGCCTTCGCCTGTGATGTTGCTCACCTCGCTGGCCTTGGGAATGGTCAGGTTCCTGCGCTTGGCCTCGGCGACGATGCCGTGAGCGATAGGGTGTTCCGATTGATTTTCCGCTGCCGCGGCAAATGTGAGTTCCGTGTTCTCGTCCCCATCAGCAAGTAGGACAATGTCGCTAACCCCGAAGCGGCCTTCCGTCAGCGTGCCGGTCTTGTCCAGCACGACAGCGTCGAGATTGCGTGCCCGCTCGAACGCGGCGCGGTCGCGGATGAGTAGGCCGTTGCTGGCGCTCAGCGATGTGCTGACGGCGACCACCAGCGGCACGGCAAGCCCAAGGGCATGCGGGCAAGCCACGACCATCACGGTGACCATGCGTTCCAGTGCGAACTCAAGCGGCGCGCCGAGCCAAAGCCACCAGACGAACAGCGTTCCGAAGCCGACGACCAGGGCAATGTAGGTCAGCCAGGCGGCCGCCCTGTTGGCGATATCCTGTGTCCGCGAACGCGTCGCCTGGGCTTTTTTCACCAGATCGATGACCTGGGCGAGATAGGTCGCGTCACCTGTCTTGGTCACTTTGATGGTCACGGCGTTGGCGCCGTTGATCGCCCCGCCGATCGCCGTTGCACCGACCGTCTTGGTGACGGGACGCGATTCGCCCGTCAGCATGGCTTCGTTGAAGCCTGACGATCCCTCGACGATTTCTCCGTCAACCGGCACCTTGGCGCCCGGGCGGACGATGACGCGGTCACCCGGCTTCAAATCCGTGATCGATACATCGTGCGTCGTGCCGTCGGGATCGATGCGTGTGGCGTGGTCAGGCAACAGCCGGACTAGCTCCTCCAATGCGCGCGACGCACCCATCACCGAGCGCATCTCGACCCAATGGCCGAGCAGCATGATGGCGATATCCGCGACGATCGGCGGCCTTGGTCATGTCGGCCAACAAACCGTAGAGCTCGATCCCATGAGGATAGAGAACACCGTCACCTACGGGGGATTTATCACCCTTCCGGGCAACGATCGGTATGAAATCGCCGTCACGGTTATCGTTCCGGCACGTTCGCGCCCAGTGTCGGTGACCTTCTCAAGCGCTCACGTTCAATAGACCGGGCACAAGCGACGCCAGCGCGCGATCGCCGCCGCCATTCGGATTCGTCCGGACTGAGATCTCAAGAGCGCGTTAGTAACAAAGTGCTGCTTGATTACGAAAGATATGGGTAGGCCCTCGTCTGGAGGCTGACCATGACATGGCACCGACTTCGAACGGAACGGTTGATCGAAAGGCTTGTCGCCGACCTACGGCCTTGGCAAATCGAAAGGCGGATCCGCACCCATCGGCTCTCGATGGCTGCCGTTCTCGCGATCGTCTTGCCCCCGCTCGCACTTGCGCAGCCTTTTCGTGCCGATCTCGCCTCCCGATTGGCGGATGCGATGTTCGTCGCCTCTATCGCGACCTCCGCGATGATCTTTGTCACAGGTCTCGTAACGGTGCTCATACTGGGCACCCCAGGCCGATCGTGCTCTGGCTTCTGGTTCCGCTGGTTGCTTGCGGGCTATGGCTCGTCTCGGAGTCAGCAAGCATTGCCGTCGACCTCTTCCGTGAGGGTTGGCGTGCCTGGGCCTTCGAGACCAGCCCGCAATGCCCGCTGATCATCGGGGCAGTCGGCGTGCCGGTTTCTTCGCCCTCGTTGGCGTCAGCCGGGTCGGCCTCATTGTGTGGCGAGGACCGATCATCGCGATTGCCGCTCTGTCGGCCTTTTCCCTGCCCGCAACCATGTTGAACCTGTTTCACAGCCTGGACACGGGAGCGATGGTCCTGCTGTGGCATTTCGGCGCCATCACTGTTTTCTCGATCACCGCAGCTTTCCTCCTCAGCCGTCGCATTCCGCGCGGGTTGTGCGACTGGCTCGGATTATGAGCGGCCGGTCGGCGCAAGAATGACCCTCTGATTGGCGAGCGCACGCGACCAGCTCATTGCGGCGGCACGGCTTTTCAGCTGACCGCCGCGAAGGCGGCCTCCTCTATCCGTTCGCATTCCGGCTGGTCGATCATGACGCCCTGCAAGCGGTGTTCTTCCTGCTGAATATAGTTGCGGGTGAGCGGTACGGCGTTCTGCCGTCTGGCGATCTGTATCTGGAACACCATCATGCCTTGATAGCGAAAGGCGAGTTCGGAGACGCCGAGATAATACTCCCACAAGCGGGCGAAGCGCTCATCAAACAGGTCGACCACTTCAGTGCGGCGGGCGAGAAATCGCTCGCGCCAGTGTCTGAGCGTTTCCGCATAATGCAGGCGGAGGATTTCAATGTCGGTGACGACGAGGCCCGCCCGCTCGATCGCCGGCAGCACCTCGGAAAGCGCCGGGATGTATCCACCTGGAAAGATATACTTCGCGATCCAGGGGTTGGTGTAGCCCGGCGCATCAGAGCGGCCGATCGAGTGAAGCAGAAGCACGCCATCCTCATCCAGCAAATCGCGGCATTTTCGGAAGAAGGCGTCATAGTTGTTCACGCCGACATGTTCGAACATGCCCACGGAGACGATGCGATCGAAGCGTTCGGTCACGTCCCTGTAGTCCTGCGACCGAAAGTCGAGACGTCCCGGATCTAGAGCAGCAGCGGCGCGGGCCTTGGCGAATTCGAGCTGCTCGGCCGAGAGGGTGATTCCGGTGACGCGGGCGTTGAACGTGTCAGCGAGGTAGAGTGCCAAACCTCCCCAGCCGCAGCCAATGTCAAGAATGCGCGCATTGTGACGGGCTCGCAGCTTTGCTGCGATATGGCGCTTCTTGGCCTGCTGCGCCTCTTCCAGGGACATGTCTGCGTTTTCGAAGTAGGCGCAACTATATTGCATGTCGCTGTCGAGAAAGATTTTGTAAAGCTTCCCGCTGAGGTCATAGTGATGGGCGACGTTTCGCCTGGATCGCTTGCGGTCGTTTTTTTGCGCCAGCCGCCGAAGGGCGAAGCGCAGGCCGGACAGCATTTTTGTCGCGATCGGCGGGGCGCCGGTGCGATCCTGGGACAAGAGCAACTCGAGCAGCTGCGTGATGGTGCCCTGCTCGACAAGGAGGTCGCCGTCGACGAAGGCCTCGCCAAGGTGCAGTTCCGGATCGAGCAGGACCCGTCGCTGCGCCGTGGCAGATCTGAACCGTATCGCAACCGCGAAGCCGCAGCCGTCACCGAATGTTCGGGCGATACCATTGGCTGTCGTTATCGTGAGACTTCCGGTTTTGATAAGACGACGAAGAGATTTGAAAACAAGGGCATCCATGGCCGCGCTTTCTCAGTCGATTTGACGCAAACCCGGACTAGAATGCGCGTGGACGGGCAGCAGACTTTAACGTGGATTGAACAGACGCAGCGCTGAAGTCATAAATGGTTGAGTCGATTATCGGTTCGACAATTGCGCTCATCCTCTCGCATCGGCGCGCTGCGCCGAGAGACGCGGAATGAACGCCGGAACTTCTCGCATATAGCGCGCATAGGCGTCGCCAAATTCGGCGAGAGATTCGCGTTCTTCGTGCTTGGAAAGTCGCCAATACATGAAGACCAGGACAGGGAACATCGCGAGCGTCAGCAGCGTCGGCCACTGCAGCAGAAAGCCGAACATAACCAGGACGAAGCCGACATATTGCGGATGCCGGATCCGCGCGTAGATGCCTGTCGTTGCCAGCTTGTGCTGCCGTTGCGCCTGATACAGCGGCTTCCATCCGGCGGAGATCAGGATGAAGCCGCCGCCGATAAAGACGAAGCTCAGGATATGGAAGGGACCGAAGTGGGGATTAGCGCGCCAGCCGAACAGCTCTTCGAGCAGGTGGCCGGCGTCATGCGAGAACCAGTCGACGCCGGGATAGCGCGACTGCAGCCAGCCGGAGAGCAGATAGATCGTCAGGGGAAAGCCGTACATCTCGGTGAAGAGCGCGATGATGAAGGCGCTGAAGGCGCCAAAGGAGCGCCAGTCCCGCGGCGTCGCCGGCTTGAAGAAGCTGAACGCGAAGAAAATGAAGACGATCGAGTTCAGAACAACGAGGGACCAGAGACCGTAGGCTGGAATACTGTCGTGCATCGGGGCGCTCCGCTGGGATCATCAATGCTGGTGCGGGGATTGGCCAGGTGGCGACGTCGGGGTATTTTGGTCACCGCCATGCCCGCCGTGTTTGCCGTGCATGAACACATGCAGGAGCGGGCATGCAAGGATGAGAAGAAAGGGCAGCCAGCCCAGAAGATGCGCGCTATGTTCCGTGATCAGGTAGAATGCGGCGATCGCCAGAAAGCCGTAGAGTGCAATGTTCGCCGCGCTGAAGCGGCTCGGCCGCTGTGGCTCTTGGTTCAGGTGGTCGGTGTGTGGTTGCATCACGGCCTCGCCGGGTTAGTGACCTTGCCAAATGACGATGGGCATAGTCCTTCCCGAGGAAACGAAGGGCCGCTGCCGTGAGCGGTTTGGCAAATCGCGCGTCTGCTCACCTGCGAACGTTTGAGCGCCTCCAGCGAGCCAGTCTTTAATCTCGGTTAAAGCGGCGACGCCGGCGCGCGGAAGCCGCAGGCGGCGGCCGACCTAATGTCTGTCGGTCCGTCGGGACCGGCGCGGTTTCAAGGCTGTGCTCGTCGTTGCGTATCGAAGCCCCCTCGCGCCACGAGAAGGTGCGGCGGCCGGCGAGGCATCATCCCCCCGAACCGAAGAGACCGATGGCAAGGCACTGAATTCGCGCACCAGGCTTGCCACCGATCGCGCGCACGAACCAACGCGGATGTCGATGCCGGACGCGGCGAGGCGCTCCCGCTCGGCGCTGCCGATAAACCCGCAGACGAGCTTGGTGGCTCCGCTTGAGAGGATGAGCTCACAGGTGGATTCGCTGGTTCGCTCACGATTCGGTCGAAATTCTCGAGCCGGCGAGAGCGGGTCGATCAGGAGCAGGCCATCGCATTTGGCGAAGAACGGGCACAGGAGGGTTCTCTGCCGGCTGCGCGAGACGAGCAGCGCGACCCATCGCGTTCGTTCTGCCGGTGTCGGGTCTATCGTGGGCATTTCCGATCCGCAGGACACGTCCTAGAGCATTTAGAGATCATGGCCGGGGCATTTGCACTTTAATCTCGATCAAACATCGATCGAACAGCGACCAACGCCATGAAAGGGCACGGGATTTCAAGGGAAGGGCCGTTCCGTGGCCGATAGGTTCGCGTGATTGATCTGAATCAAGACGCGTTTTCCTGGAATGTGATGGAGATTAGCCGTCGGCTTCTTTCAACAGCGCAAGAGGGATAAGGTTCATCCTGCGCGCGCGGTTGCGGCGCGGCCGCCAACGGAAAGCCTATAGGGGCGAGCGAATGCTCAGGATCCTGGCCTTGCTGATGTTCTGCACGCTGTCCTTGCTTGCGCAAGGGGCATCGGCGCAGGCTCATGCGGGTCATGCCGGCCAAGTCAGGCCGCAGAGCGACGCCAGCGTATCGGCGGTACTCGTTTCCGCGCCGCAGAAGAGTGATTGCCTGTTCCATGATGTGCGCTGCTGCAAGAGCATGTGCGCCATGTGTTATCTGCCGATGCCACCACAGGATCAAGATGTCCTGACCATTCGGCTGGAGTCCTCTGCGCTGCTGCCCTCGCGCGAGGATCTTGCGCGGCTCGTCTTACTCGGAAGCGATCCTCCCGTCCCGCGCTTTTGCGACCTCTAGGGCTTCCTGGCCATCCTGTACCCCGCTGCTTCGTTGGGGACATGGCTGAGTTCGGCTACGCCCGACTGAGTGACTTGGCACGGGCCAACGGTCATCAGCGACATTTCTGCCAAAGAATTTGTTGGGCTGCGTGAGCAGCTGCCGCAACGGGCTTCGCGCCCGGGAGGTGTAATGTGAGCTTGGATCGAGCGTCTTTAACAGAAAAGACAGCCCGGTCGCTCCGCCGCGACGATTGGGGAACCGTCGAGCGCGAGCGGAATGGACTGGTGTTACGTGAATTGTCGTTGGCTGACGCGAGCCGCCGAAGCTGCGCGCGGGGCGATGAGTTGATACGGCGTCGCGGGCGCCAGGAGGCGCAGGACGGCGCGCCGGCAGGCGCGTCGGCCGGTGGAGCTTTGCCGACCGAGCAACATCGTCTGCTTCCCGGCTACCACACGGGCGATCGCAAAATCGAAGCCGGCCGCGACCTGTTCAGCCTAGGGTGGACAGGCAAATCGGTTTTCAATCTGCTCGATGGCTGGGTAGCTGTTTATACGCTGTTGGAGGATGGTCGACGGCAGATCGTTCAGTTCGCGCTGCCGGGCGCGATCCTGGGGATTCTGCCGTCAAGACGAGGGCCCGCGACGATCGGCGCGCAGGCCTTAACGGAGGTGACCGTAGCCGTCATTCCTGTCCCTGTCCTGACCGCCCATACCCGCACAGAACCGGAGATCTGCCAGCGGCTGGTGCGGTCGCTGGCACGCGATTGCAGCCTCGCCTTCGATCATCTGACGAGCATCGGACGGCGGTCGGCCCGCGAGCGGGTTGCGCACCTGCTCCTCGAGCTGTTCACGCGCTACCGCGCACAATGGCCGGGCAATCATATAGAGGAGATGACGCTCCCGCTGACGCAGGAACAGATCGGTGATGCAACGGGGCTCACGTTCGTCCACGTCAACCGCGTGCTCAGCGCGATGCGCAAGGAGGGTATCGTTCAATTCCACTATCGTCGATTGCGAATACTGAACCCAGATCGACTTATCGAGGTCGCCGGCGTGGACCCCGAAACGGCGATGGGCTGGCTCGAGCGCCGACCGTGGACGTAGGTTCGACTGAGTTGAGCAATGGCCTCCAGCCGAAGTTGCAGAGCGTGCGTCGCCGGCCGCAGCCGTCCACTTCGGACCATGGTCGTGGCGGTCAGGCTGATGATCGGTCTCCTCACCAGGCTCCAGGCAACTACGCCGCGCACCGGAACCCGCAAATACGCAAAGCAACGAAGCCATCGAAGCCACTTGGCCGAGCGCACCAACTAAAGGGCCTAGGGTCGTTGATGCTTAATCGAGATTAAAGATGCCGCATCTTGACATGGCTAGCTTCATGGATGGTGAAGCGAATGCGCACGAAGCGCAAGCAGCAGCAACGCCTCTATCATCATGCCTTTGGAGCAGGAGCCATCGCGATGAAATCTGTCGACGAGACCAAATCCCCCGCGCATGCCGCGTCGACTTCCGCCTCTCGTTGCGGAGACCACAGGAGATCGGAAGGTGGGACAGCCCATGCCCGCGACACATGCGCGTCTCACGAAGGCGACGCCCAACCTGCGGCAACGGCAGGATCCGCTGGTGATCAGGGTGGCTCAGCCTCCACCGCGCGCGTTCAACCGAAAAGATCGAGCTGCTGCGGCGGGGGTTGATATTGCCTAGCCGCGTAACGCGGACAGCGCGCCGTATGCGCGCCTGTACGATCTCGATTCCGTCACCCGTTTGGCGGAGACCGCTTTCCGGAATGAACCTTTGGCCTGAAATCCCTTCCAGGCCTAATTGAGCGCCTGCAACGGCGGAATGCATGACAGACTAGATGGCAGGATTCGTAAATGGGTAAGAAGGACAAGCGCGACGCCGCGAGCAAAGCACTTCGCGAGCTCCAGGTTGACCTGTCGCGGCTCCAAAAGCATGTCATTAAATCCGGCAAGAAGGTTCTGCTGCTCTTTGAGGGACGAGACGCCTCCGGCAAGGACGGAACGATAAAGCGGATCGTCGAGCATCTCAGCCCACGCGACACGCGTGTTGTCGCCTTGGGCAAGCCGTCTGACAGAGATCAGAGATCCTGGTATTTTCAACGTTGGGTTCCGAACCTGCCTGCCGGCGGAGAGATCGTGCTGTTCAATCGCAGCTGGTACAACCGTGCCGGGGTCGAGCGGGTTATGGGCTTCTGCAGCGACGAGGACTATGAAGAATTCCTAACGACAGCACCACTCTTCGAGCAGTTGCTCGCCCATTGCGGCGTCACCATTGTCAAATACTATTTGGATATCTCGCGGAGTGAACAGAAACGTCGGCTGAAAGAGCGACGAGATGACCCACTGAAGCAGTGGAAGCTCAGTCCCATCGACGACGCTGCGACAAAGCACTGGGATGATTATAGTACAGCCCGCAATGAAATGCTGGCCAGAACGCATACGCCCTTCGCGCCGTGGACTATGGTCCGCGCAGACGACAAATCGGAGGCCCGCCTTAACGTCATCCGTGATCTTCTGACGCGTTTCGAATTCGGCGGAAAGGATCGTGCGCGCGACCTCCCCGACCCGAATGTCGTATTTCCCTATGACAAAGCGGCGCTGACGAACGGCCAGATCGCGTCGTGATCACGTCATGTGGGTCGCCCTCGAAAACAGAGTAACCCGACAGCCCATGAACGTGCAGGTTACCACCCCAAGGACGCTCCGATAATGGACCACTCGTATATGATGCTCGGCTACTGGTCATCTTGGCACTGGGTCGCGTTCGTTGTGTTTGCAGCCTTGGTGCTTTACCCAATTGGGCGCATTCTCGCTCGGATTGGATACTCACCATTCTGGTCGGTTCTTGCATTCGTGCCGCTGGCCAATCTGCTCGGCCTCTGGATCGTCGCGCTGGGAGAATGGCCGCGACAAGGGTCTCGTTCCTCATGACGCGAGCGTTTCGTCCCTCGATGGCCCGCTTGAGAACGACGATTTAGGTCGCAGGCGACCTACTTGGCTCTCAATTGGAACCGGTGCGTGAGCGATCCTGATCGCGCCAGATCAGACACACAGCCGGCGGTCGGTATGGGTGCAGCCATGAAGTATCGGCGAGCGCCCCGGGTTATGGGGTGGTCTTGGCCTTGGCATCGGCGAACGCTTGCGTTTGTTCGCCTTTTTCGCAATGGCAATCCAAGAAGCCATGCACCGGACACGTCCGGCACATCTCTTCGAGACGTTTGCGCAACGCCTGTCGGCCGCGATGCAATCGCACGGTCAGATTGTTCAACGACGTCCCCAAACTCTCCGCCAAACGGTTCCTCGGTTCTCCGAGAATATCGGCGCGCCAGATGATGTCGGCGTATTCTGCTTTCAGCGTCGGCAATAGGCGATAAAGACAGTTGCAGATCGCCGCGTCGAGCTCCTCATCGACGGGGTGGTTCTCGACCTCAGCCTGATCGACTACGATTTCGCGGCGGCGGCGGCGTGCCGTCTCTCGTTGGTAGTCGACGATCGTTGTCGCGAGGATGCGGCCCAACCAGCCGCGCACCATTCGAACATCGTGGAGCTGAGATGCGCGTTCGAGTGCCCGCAGTGAGAAGCGCTGCAAGACCTCGTCTGCCGCGTCGCGATCGCCGAGGCGCCGCTGGAGGAACTGAAGGATTTGCTTTTGGGCTTCGACCAGAGCGCTCTGCACGGCGCGGTCGTGAGGCTTTGCAGCTTCATGATCCTCGACACCGCGGGACGCTGGCATGTCGTCTTGGTGGCTGTTTGACGCCATGCTTCACATTCCTTGACTCGAAGATGCGCGAGGCGCGCAGGTCAGACTGACAGGAGAAGGCGCCAGGTCTTTAACCCAGATCAAGATCTGTTCCTGAGCTCGCTCGCGTTCCTGCCTACGGCATTGCATACGCGGCGAGATAATCTGTGCCATTGCTTCCGAAATATCGCCCGCTTTTGACCTTGGGTCGTCCCGCACGAGCTTCCAATCGCGATTTCAATGGAGCTTTGTACCCATACAATGTGGGCAGATAGCATGCGCAACTCGGCCTTGTTCTCATTGCCGAGGAGTTCAACATGCTCATGGTCATCCCCGGTTCGGACGTCAGTCGGCACCCCGCCCTGATGAACCGCGCCCACCGATTCCGTCACGGCGTCTTCGTCGAGGAGAAGGGCTGGTAGGAGCTGCGTCAACCCGATGGTTGCGAGCGTGACCAGTTCGACGACGCATATGCTGTTCATCATATCTGCCTGCGCGGCGAAGAGATTGTGGGTTATCAGCGCCTGCTGCCGACCACCCGTCCGCACCTGCTGACGAACGTGCTGACGGACCTTTGCCGGCGCGCACCGCCCCGCGGCCCGCGTATCTTCGAGTGGACGCGCTTTTGTGTGGCGCAAGGCCACCGCGAAATGCGGCCGCGCGGCGATAGTCCTTTCCTCGAGCTCGCGCAGGGCGTCGTCGAATGGGGGGCGGCGAACCGGGTCGACACCGTCACCGTCGCGATCGACTGGCGCCTTATGGTGATCGCCATGCAGCTCCGCTTTTTTGTGAGACCGCTCGGGTTTCCCAAACGGGTCGGCCGAGACGAGGTCGTGGCGCTGCGCATGTCATTCAATCGCGAAACGTTGACGACGATTCAAGCGGCACGCGGGTGCACCGATCCGGTTCTACCAACTGCGTGCTGGCCGTCGGCTGCGTGACGCGATGAAGATAAAATGGAGGAGTGCTTGTGATACGAACTGCCGATACCAAGATCGTTGCTCACGAGCTGCATGCCCGTTACGATCATCTACGCGCCGTAACTTTGATCGGGCGCACGCTTCAGAAGGCGCTATTCGCCGGGAGATCCGACGAAGTCGTCTTCTGGGCGCTGGTTCACGCCCATTATCGGGGTGGCGATCTGTGCACGTCGACGGAAGATCAGCTTAATTTCTTCTCGCCCTTCATTATCCGCGATCCGTCCGAGATGAATTGATCATCAGGCAATCTAGACGTCGGTGGGGCTGACGATGATTGAAGCTGTCGACGGTGTCGGCGGGTTGGCGGCTATGCCGGTGGAGGTCGGGAAATCGCCCGGCCCAGTCGGGCTTTGTTGGCAAACCGCCGACTGGTCTCCCGTGAAACAGGAGGCATCATAGCCGGCGCCACGGATCAAATAACTGCAGACGCTGACGCCATTGCCGTCCTTGACGTTCCGGGCGTTGCAGTCGCCGCCCGCGGCATAGTTTGCAAGCTTTCCGCGGGGGCCGCAGCCGAACTGGCAGGCCATGAGGATCGCAGACTGGTCGACCGTGGCGCAGCGACCGCCGTAGCATACCTGCTGCCCGATCAGCGAGGTCATGCCGTTGCTCTGCGCCTTTGACCACTCATCCTGCTGATATCGGGTCCAGGCCGCGACCTGCGCGGAGGGGTCGTTGAGAAAGCTTTGAGCATTGCCGTTGTAATAACGTTCGAAGGTGCCCGGACAGAACTGGAACGCCCCAAGGCAACCCGCCTGGTTGATAGAACCGAAATTCCCCTCGCTGCTCGAGACCTTGGCCGCAAAATTCGCGCAGTTCGCCGGAATGCCGGCCGAGGTCAGGCTCGCGGCGGATTCTCCCGCGAGCGCCAGCGTCGCCGACAGGCAAAGTACGACGCCTGCGTTGAAGACAGCCGATTGGACAGCGCGAGGGCGGCTCATGGCTTCACCGACCCGATCTCGAACTTGAAGTCTCCGTTGACCAGCGTCTTGCCGTCGTCGCTAAGGAGAAAGGGATGCTCGGCAAACGCGGCCTGCGGGCCCGAGTTCGACAGCCCGGCGAAGCGCGGATCATCGGGAGGGACGATCTGATGCATCATGTCGTCGACTAGGATGGCCGGCGGCTGGTGCGGTGCCACGCGCACGAGGCGCGTGGGGCAGGTCGCCGACGCGCAGTCGTCGTTCCATATCTGCGAGATCAAGTAGTCGCCGCGCGGGGTGCGCAGTTCATATTCGTGAATGGTCACGGTGCCGGAAGAGCCGGCTGCCAGCGCATCGCCGGTCCAGATCTTGTCGGGATCCTGGCTCACGTTCCGGTAGGAGGTCTTATAGGTGAAAGCCACTTCGGCCGCGGCCGCTGCCCCCGCGGCGAGCAGCCCCGCCACGGCGAGCAGACAAATCATGTGAGAGCGCATCCTTGTGTCTCCTCAATCAGCATTGCGCCGGCCCAGCGGCACATCCAGCGAGCAGCCATCGACAGCCTTATGGTTGACGATCATGCCCGTCTTCAGCGTTCGTTTCGGCACGTCATATGACGCATAGGCGGCGGACACCGTAGGATCGGGCGATGCGCCGGGCTCGAGCTCAAGAAAGCAAGCGTAACCGCCGTCCAGCGTGTGGACTTGAATCCCTTCGTAAATCGCGATCCGTATGGGGCAGAGCTTCACCGTCGCGCGCGCCTGCGGCACCGCGGTCTTGATCGTGCATCCAATCGCCGTGTTGAGGATACTTAGGACAACGGAACGACCGCGGCTCCAGATGACGAAATGAGCTTCGGTGACGGGCGCGTTACCGCCCGCGAAGCGATGATCGCCGCGTTGCCGATAGCCATCATTGTTGCGTTCGATCGCATCCTTCCAGATATCAGTGTAGGTAGCGGTCGCGCGTGAGGGCCGCTGTAGATCAGCATAGGCCATTGGCCGCCACGTCCCTGGGTCCGGCGTCACCGTTTGCGCCCAAGTTGGAGTGTTCATCATCCCGGCGAGCTCCATCGTCAGGAATACAGCGGCAGCGGGTCGAATAGCCGGCGACACGCGCTGCGTATAACATCTAATATAATGACTCAACCGGTTTGCCGCCTGCATCGTGCTGCCTGCTATTCGTAGCGATCGCGCCCCGGCCACCACTTCCAGAAATCTGTGGGCGAGCGCTCGCGGTTGCGCCAGGGCACCGCGCTGCGCGGCGGGTCGATTGGCTGCATGTTCCATACGTCGCCGTGGTAATAGAAATTCACGGCCTCGCGGCGCAGACGGCGACCGCTGGTGTCCAGAAAATCCGTAGCGCAGTGAACGACGGGACCGCGGTAGCGGGTCACACGGGCGGTTTGCGCGTCCAGCGCACCTGGCTTGCACCCGAACAGCCATACCGACGAGGGGGTGCCGTCGGCGGCATCGCCAGCGTGGAGCCTCTGATAAGCCGCATTGGCCTCCGGCTGGGTCGGGTAGGGAAAGCGTTCGGTCAAAATCGGCGCAAATGTCGAACGGTCGGGAGCATATTCGAGACGGCCGGGCTTGACGACGGCGGGCGTGTAGAGCGTCTCACGCGCGGGGGGCCCATAGTCTGAGACCGGCCATGGCTGCGGCGCAGCGCAGGAGGACAGCAGCAGAACGGGGATGATGAGAACGGCGGCGCGGCTCATGGCGTTGCCTCGGAGCGTGCGAGTGGCAGCGCCGTCGGATGGTTGGCACGCCACTCCCACGGCATCTGGAACGTGCTCGACCAAAGCCCGCGAAAGGCTTTCCGCGCATCCTGCTCGGCTCGGATGTATACCCGGACGGGCGGATCCTGCTCCGTGCCGGGAAGCGCCACGGCAACACCGGCCCGGAGCATGTCGGCGGCGATGTCGGGATGGCCAGCCGTGGCGCAACGCACCAGGTGTTCTGATGCCTCCTTCCGCAATGTGTTGCAGGCGAGCCAGGCATTCAGCGTCGCCGTAACGAGCCACGAGATAGCCATCGTCCCGCACGGCCAGGGCTGTCTGCCCAGGCGTGCGGTTTGGCCGGGCGCGCAGGTATCAATGCCGTAGAGTCGGTAGACTTCGTCTGTCTCAATATCGCGGAAACGCACACCGTCGATGACTTCGACCCGCAATGGCCGCGATTGAAGCGGCGCCTGCGGCGCATAGACGCCGTCCTTCCGATCGGCTGGCTGCGCATCAGCCGCGGTCATTATAGCGACTGCCAGGAGCGCGATCGTGAGCAGCAAGCCGTCATGCCGCCGCATCGTCGCGTGCACCGAGGTCGAGCTTGTGGAAGACGTTGGCGATGATGTCGGTGGTATAGACCGTCTCGCCGTCCTTCTTATAGGAGCCGTCGGCGATCCGACATTCGGCATAGACGGGATCGCCCTTCGCAACGTTGGCGATGACCCAGGCCGCAGCCTTTTCATTGAGGACGGTGACGGTCACCCAGTCGGTCTCTTCGTGTCGTTCGCCCTTGGTATCGGTCCAAGCGCGATCGGTCGCGACATTGACCTTGGCGGCCTTGTTGAACGCCTTCGGCGCCTGTCCCACAAAACCGCGGACGATGAAAAGATTTGTGGTTCGCATGCTCGCTCCTCGTGCTGGATGTTGATGCCTATGGCGTCGCTTCTTTCCCGTCGGACCTCCCGGTCCCGGGCGCGGCCAGGGGCTGCCTTAGGGCGCGCAGGATGATCGCGTTCGGATCGGGAACATCGGCAAAAGCCCACAATCCAACCTTGGATCGCTGCGCGACGAGTTGGGCCACGAAGTACGGCGCATGGACCGGTTGTCCGTCCGGCTTCAATGCCGAGAACGCAAATCCGGTCGAGATCAAAGCGGTGCCGAGATCGATGCGCGAACCCGCTGCAGCCCCTTTGTTCGGGCTGGCCAGGCAGAACACGAAAACGGTTCGCAGTTGCGGCGACTCGGCCGCATCATAGCACTGCGGTCTCAGATCGCGCACCAGCGCGACCAGCATGGCAAGCGAGGCCTCACCGCAGTCACGCTTGAGGCCATGCCCATTCGTGAAGCTCGTGCCACGCAGGCAGGCCTGGACGCCATAAAGGCGGTAGGTCCGATCGCCGTCCGACCAGCTGTCGCCTGTCAGATAGATGGCGTCCGCTGGAACTGGAAACCAGGACGACGCGGGTTGAGCCGTCACCACTGTTGCGGTGAGTGGCAGGGCCAAAATCCCGGCGAACAGCGATGCCCCGCCCATGCTAGTAGCCCTGCAGCGAGAAGTAGAACCGCTGCACGCCATTGGCCGAGCTGATGTCGACGTAATACGGCTCCTTCCGGTGCTGGCGCGGCGTCGTCGGATATGTGGTGGTACAGCCGCCATCGCTTCCAGAGCAGGTGCGCTCGGGCTTGGAGAGATCTGCGCACAGCTCTCCGTTGGGCGACGGCGGGGTTTCGCTGCCCGCCGATCCCGCGACGGGCGTCAGGCCGGAGGGACAGGGTTCGTAGGGCTCATAGCCGGGGTTGCTGGCGTGCCCTTCAGAACAGGACGGCCAACCGCCGCCGCGTGCCAGCCGCCGAAACAATTCCTGCATGACCGGGACGCAATAGGGAATGCCGGACCAGCTCGGATTGCTGGCCGCCGCACAGAGCAGCACCTTGCAGCCGAACGAGGCGTCCTGCGCTACGGCGGGTGGGGCGACCGCAGGAACGAGGCCGACAAGGGCGAGCAGGGCGAAGCAGCGGTTCATCCAACCCTCCGGATCGGAGCTGGGGACGTGGCTCACTAACCGGTTGCCAACGTAACAACATCTAATATATTGTCTATTGAAAAGTGAGGGCCTGGAGGCATGGCGAGACGAATCGCGGTAATCGCATTGGGGATGGCGGTGGCTTGCGCTGGGGCGAACGCCCAGGATGCCGCGACCTTGCCGCGGGTCGCGACCGTCGATGCGTCCGGCCGGGTCCTTCCGCTCGACCCCTCGCGTTTCCGCCTCGATGCCGCCGCGCCTGGGCACACCGCATGTGCTAACGCACAGGCGATGGCGCCAGACGAAGCGCGAGCTCTGGTGGCGCGCATCGCGACGGAAGAGAAGTTCTCGCCCGACTTCGTCCAATCGGTGGCGAAAAACGAAAGCCGCTACAACTCGATCGCGCTGTCGGAAAAGGGCGCCTTCGGCCTGATGCAGTTGCTTCCACAGACCGCGGATCGGTTCAAAGTCGACCTCTGCGATCCCGCCGATAACGTGCGTGGCGGCATTCGCTTCCTGCGCAGCCTCCAGGACAAATACAAGAATTTGTTCTTTGTTCTCGCCGCTTACAACGCCGGCGAAGAAGCCGTCGCCAAGAGTCGCGGCGTTCCTCCCTATCCTGAGACGGTGCGCTTCGTCGCCCAGGTCATCAACGACTTCAACAGCTGGCCGACTCCTGGCGGCGACCCGCGCGCGTCAGCACAGCCGGATGTCGTCGAGATGGCTCCTAGGGCCGACGCGGGGCGCCAACGCGCGGGAAGGCAGTGGAATGATGGCTTCGTCATGCACGTCGATTGACAGGGAGAACTTGATGATACGCTGGATCTCGCGCGCTCCGCTCGCTCTCAGCTTGCTTGCGCTCAGCGCCGTTGGCGCCGCTGCACAGTCCGGCGGCACGCTGCAGCCGGTGCAATCGACGCTGACGCAGTTGGTTCAGGCTTTGACAGGCCCGATCGCCACCGCGCTGGCGACGCTTGCCGTCATCGCCTGCGGATTGTTCGCCTGGTCCGGTCGTCTGACCTGGGGCATCGCCGGCAGCGTCATTTTCGGCATCGTCCTGGTGTTCGGCTCGGCGCAGATCGTCCAATTCTTCCAGTCGGCGGTCGGCCAATGACGGAAGCCGAGCTCGACGATCCCCTCATCACGCCGCTGGTCAAGGCGCTCACCCGAGCGCCGACGCTGATGGGCGTGCCGTACATGTATTTCATGTTCAACGGGGTGGTCTCGAGCGTGTGCTTCCTAGTCACCCACAATCTCTTCATGCTGCTGGTCGCGATCCCGCTGCATCTGTTCGGCTATGTGATGACCCTCCGCGACGATCGGATCTTCGAGATCCTGTTCGTCCGCTCGACAAAATGCCCGCCACGCGCACGCTCCTTCTGGGGCGCTGATAGCTACGCTCCGTGAGGCGATCATGGTCACTCGCGCCCTTCTCGACGAGCTGACCTTCGGCGCCGACTCCCGCCGCGAGCGGCCGGTTGCGTCGCACGTTCCCTATACCCGGCACGTCGACGACCATATCCTGAAAACGCGTGACGGCCTGGTTCTCACGGTGCTGAAGCTCGACGGCTATTCGTTCGAGACATCCGACATGAGCGAGGTCAACGCCCGTCTGCTCGGCCGCAACGATATCGTCCGCACGCTCGCCAACTCGCGCTTCGCGCTCGCGGCGCACATCGTCCGGCGCGAGGTGCAACCCCGGATCGCGTCGACCTTTGACAATGCGTTGTGCCGCGAGATCGACGAGCGTTACGACGCCTCGCTGTCGAAGCGCCGGATGTTCGTGAACGACATCTATCTCACGATAGTGCGCCGTCCGCTCCAAGGCCAGGCCGGGACCTTCGACGTCGTGATGACGAAGGCGCTCGGCCGCAAGGATGAGGCGGGCGAGTCGGTGGCCATTCAGACCGCCCTCAACGAGTTGCGAGACGCGGCGACCGCCGTTCGCGAGAACCTGTCCGCCTACGGCGCGCGCCAACTGGGCGTCGTGCGGCGGGGCGGCATCTGGTTCTCCGAGCCGCTGGAATTCCTCGTGCAGATCCTGAACGGCGGCCTGCCGCGGCCGATGCACCTGCCCCGGATGGACCTCGCCGACGCGCTCTCCACGAAGCGCCTCTTCTTCGGCCGCAACGCCATCGAGGTCCGCGGCGCCAGCCGTGACGACACGCGGTTCGGCGCGATGATCTCGATCCGGGAATATCCGGCGCAAAGCGGTCCCGGTTCGTTCGACAATCTCCTGCGGGTTCCGCACGAATTCATAGCCACCCAGACCTTCGCCATCGTCGATCGACCGGTCGCCGCCAAACAGATCGACCGCGTGTCGCGGCAAGTCGATATGTCCGACGAGGCCGGTTCGATCGTCGCCGAGCACCTTGACGAGGCCCGGGACGAATTGCTGGCGTCCGAGGCCATCTATGGCGAGCACCATATGACGGTGATGTGCCTCGGCCGCGATCTCGCCGAGGTGGGCGCGGCGGTGACGGCGGTCGGCGCCGCGCTGACCGATCGGTCGGTGATCTGGGTGCGCGAGGACCTAAACTGCGAGCCGGCGTTCTGGTCGCAGCTGCCGGGCAATTTCGCCTATATCGCCCGCAAGGCTGTGATCTCGTCGAAAAACTTCGCCGGCTTCGCCTCGCTGCACAACTATCCGAGCGGGCGGCCCGACGGCAACCACTGGGGGCCCGCAATCTCGGTCTTCGAGACCACGTCGCAGACGGCGTACTATTACAATCATCACGTCCGTGACATCGGCAATTTCACCGTGGTTGGGCCGACCGGGTCGGGCAAGACCGTGTTCCTGTCGTTCATCGCGGCGCAGACGCAACGCATCGAGCCACGCCCCAAGCTCGTCTTCGTCGACAAGGATCGTGGCGCCGAGATCTTCATTCGCGCCCTCGGTGGCCAGTATGAAGCGCTCGTCCCCGGCGAACCCACCGGATTCAATCCGCTGTCGTTGCCCGACTCGGCTGCGAACCGTGAGTTTCTGTATCAACTGTTTGCTTTCATGCTGCGCCCGGCCAAGGGCGGTGATCTCAGCGCGTCCGAGGAGCAGGTGATCCGAAACGCAATCGGAGCAGCGCTTTCAGCCGGGCCGGACGGGCGGACGCTGAAGGCTTTTTCGACCTTGCTGCGCGGTCGCATCCGGGCGGGGGAGGGGGATCTCCTCGCACGCTTGGAAAGTTGGATGCGTCCGGATCAGCGGGGATGGCTGTTCAACAATGATGAGGATCAGTTCTCGATTTCGAGCATCTTCGGTTTCGACATGACGCGGGTTCTCGATGATCCTGTCATCCGAACCGCCGCGCTCATGTACATCTTCCACCGCACCGAGGAGTTGCTCACGGGCGATCCGGTGATGATCTTTCTTGATGAAGGCTGGCGGTTGCTCGACGACGAGGTCTTTGCCTTCTTCATCCGCGATAAACTGAAGACGATCCGCAAGCAGAACGGCATCATCGGCTTCGGCACGCAATCTGCGGCCGATATCGTCCGCTCACGCGCGTCCAACACGCTGATCGAGCAGACCAGCACGAACATCTTCTTTCCGAATCCCAAAGCCGATGACGAGAGCTATCGTCAGGCTTTCCGCCTTTCGGGCCGCGAGGTCGACTGGATTCGCAGCACCGTGCCCGAAAGCCGGTCCTTCCTGATCAAGCACGGCCGGGACAGCGTCGTGGCCCGGCTGAACCTGTCGAGCATGCCCGACCTCATCAAGGTGCTGTCCGGTCGTACCGAGACCGTGGCCGAGCTCGACGCGCTGCGGGCGCGCGTTGGCGACGATCCAGCGGTGTGGCTGCCGATCTTCCTGGGGAGAGACCCTTCATGAAGACCATCCTGATCATTCTCGCGGCGGCCGCGGCGGCTTTGGCCACCCAGGCGCACGCGGCCATCCCGGTCGACGACGCAGCACAGCTTAGCCAACATTCGTTGACAGCCAGCACGACGGTCAAACTCGTACCGGTGACGACGCAGCGCAAGGACGCCAATAGCGGCGTCAAATGCGCGGTGACCACGGGCAAGAAGGCCAACGTCACCGATCCGACCGTGAAGCCGCAGGCGGGCGCCGGCAGCCAGGCCATTCGCTCCTATGCGCCGGACATGCCCGCCGCTCCCGATCCTGGGGCGCAAGGCGGCGCGCTGAACAGCCAGACATTGTTTCAGTCGAGCGGCAATGTGATTGCCGGTCTCGATGCCAGTCGCTCGACGCTTGGCGCCGCGCAGTCTGGGTTTCAGGTCGCGGGCCAGCAGGTCGGCACGGGCTCGACCGTGATGGCGGCGATGGACATGAACAGCGCGGCGCGGCTGCAGAACAACCTTGCCTGGAATGGCGTCATTGATTCGACGAACCTTTGGGTCACCGCCCTGAACGCGCTCAACCTCGCCAGAACGAGCGACATGAGCCGGGCGGCCGGGGGCATGCGGGCGGCGACGGGGGGACGGCCCGCCTCCGGTCCGGTCTGTCCCGTGGGCATGATCGGGACCGGCTCGCCGACTGACCCTTGCCGGACGCCGACGGGATGCTCGACCACGCCACCAGGCACGAACCCCGACCCTGGATGCGTCAGCGCCCGCTACGTCGACACTGAGGGCAACGTCATCTTTTACCTCGCACAGGCGCAAAGCACGCCGGCGAACGGCGCGTCGGCCGGGGGCTTGACTGTCGCCGACGTCGCCGCGGCGCTGGCCGCGATCAACAACGACACCCGCTAGGGAGGATTTTCATGCGCACCATCCTTGCCCTCGTCGCCGTCATCGTGACCGCCCAATTGTCGCCAGCGTGGGCGCAAGTCCCGGTCATCGACAACGCCAACCTGCAAAAGGCCCAGGAGATCGCAACCAGCACCCAGAAAATCCTGACCGCCGATCAGCAGATCATGCAGTTCACCCAGAAGACGCTGCAAGCGGTGACGGGCGATCGCTCGTCCCAGGCGCAAGGAACCCTCGCACAAATGGCCCTCGGCGGCGGCTTCTCCATGGCGCAGGCGCCCTCCCTCGGATCGGTGATCTCGGGCGGGGCGCTGTCCTTCGCCGGCATGGGCTCGAATTCGCAGAACATCGTGTCGACGCTGATCAATGGCCTGCAGCTCGTACAGACGATCACCGGTCTCACCAGCGGGCAGAGCCATCCCGTGGACACGGCTTACAAGAGTTCGGTGAACGTCGCCGCTACCCTCTCCGGCCTTATCAATTCGACACAGAGCGCGGTGCAGCAGCGTTCGAGCGCTTTCAAGCAGGGAGGCCAGCAGATCGGCCAGGCGCAGGATCTGAAAGGCAGCATCGATCAGAACACCCAGGTCCAGGTTCAAACAGGTTTGACGATCAATGAGCTGAACGGTGTTGCGAACAACGCAGCAGCCGCGGCGAACCAGGCCAATCTCGATCGCATCGCGGCGGAGTCGGCTGCGGCGCGCGCCATGAAGTTCACCCAGTAAGGTAAGGGGCGTCTCGCCTCTGAGGCGTCTCGTGAAAGCTCCGGGATGGCGCAACACAACATTTGGGGGCCCTGATGACGAAGACCATTGTCATCGCGATAGCCGTTGTCGCCCTTGCCGCCGGCATTGCCATCGGGCGCTTCGCGCTGAAGGCACCAACGCCGGCCGCGACGAGCGCGGCCGAGACGACGCCAAAGCAGGACGGCGCCGCGGAAGCGGCGTCACGGGCCATGACGTTCACCCAACCCAAGGCGCCAACGCGGTGAGAATTATCCTCCCTCTCACGACCAGTCTCCTGCTTGCGCTCGCGGTCGGCGGCTGCGCTTACAAGCCCTTGAAAGCGCCGTGCTCGCCCGATGAGGGAGGCGCGCCACTCGCCTATGCGCAACTTCCCCCAGCGCCATCCGCTCGCGCCGCGATTCATGCCGTCGATTCCTGCGGCCCGATGCGGCCGATCTGAGGAGTCCGATGGCCAACAACTTCAATATCACCTCGCTGCTGCAATCGGTCGATCAGCTGGGCCAGAATTACGTTTCGACGGCCTATCAGGCCCTCGCGAACGCGGCGACATCGGGTGGGACGACCGGCGTCGCCGGCCTGCTTCTGACGCTATACGTGATCTTCTGGGGTGTTGGAATCTGGCAGGGCACAGCCAGTGGCGGCCCGTCGGATCACGCCTTCCGGCTGTTTCGCGCGGTGATGATTTATGTCCTGGCGACGCGCTGGGGCGAATTCCAGACCTTCGTCTATACGGTCTTGAATGACGGCCCCTCGGCCATCGGCAACGCGCTCCTCAGCGCGGTCACGTCCGCCAACAACACCGGTACTTCGGCGAATCTGACCTCGGTCAACGCGGTTCAGTCGGCGTTGCAGAATATGTGGGACACTACCAATAGCGCGACGGAGGCATTTCTGCAGAATGCCGGCATCACCAATTGGGGCCCCTACATCTTCGCCGCCGTGTTCTATGTGGTCATGGCGATCTTGATCGGTTTTGCCATCTTCTTGATCGTTCTGTCGAAGATGTTCATGTGGCTGCTGCTCGCGCTGGCACCGTTGTTCATTATCCTGCTCCTGTTCGGAGTCACGTCGCGTTTCTTCAGCGGTTGGATGAGCTCGCTCGTGCAGTATTTCCTCGTGCAGGTGCTGGTCTATGCCTTTCTCGCCTTCTATGTCTCGCTGATCCAGCAATCGATCGACACGCTGAATGGCGTTGCCAACAGCAAGTCGGCGACCTGGGCGACGATCGGCCCGGTGGTGCTGCTCGCCATCATCGGCATCCTGCTGCTGAGCCAGATCAACAACATGGCGGCTGCGATCGCTGGCGGCGTTCCGATCTTCGCACCCCGGTTGGGCGCGGTGCTGGCCACCGCTTCGGGTTACCGGATGGGAGCGGCCGCCAACCGTGCGCGCCTCGCCCTTCGCAACCCGTTCAACCCTGCCTCGCTATCACGGCGCGAAGAATTGGCCTCCCGGCAGAGAGCGCGTGTCGGCCTCCGCTCTGCGCGCTGGTCGCAATCCGCAGAGTTTCGTCGGCTTGCTGACCAGCTCCGCAACTCCGGCGCACCGCCGGCGCAGAGCGGGGGAGGGCGGCCATGACGGAGACCGCCGCGGAGCCCGACCGCGTGGATCCGCGCTACTACGCCGACGGCGCGACCTGGGAGCAAGATATCGCCCGGCGCAATCGCAATTCGCGCGCCCTCGCCTGGATCGTCGCCACGGTGATGACTGTAGTCGCCGTCACCGCGCTGGCTGTCCTGGCGCTCCTCGTGCCGCTCAAGACCTACGAGCCCTACATGGTCGTCGTCGACAAAACCACGGGGTTCGTCGAGGTCAAGCGGCCGACGGCGGAGGGACCCCTGACGCAGGACGAGGCGGTGACGATGTTCAATGTCGTCCGCTACATCAAGGCACGCGAGACCTACGATCCGAAGGCACTGAAAGACAATTTCGATCTCGCCCAGCTTCTCGCAGCCGGAGACGCTGCCCGCGAGCTCACGGAGATCTACTCGCCGGCTAATCCCAACAACCCGGTGAAGATCTATGGGACCAACACCGAGGTCAGCGTCACCATCAAGTCGGTGACCTTCCCGAACAACCGCACCGCGCTGGTCCGCTTCTCGACCGACGAGAAGTCCGCGACCAACATCGTGACCAGACATTGGGTTTCGCTGGTGCGCTTTCGTTATACGTCTGTGCCAATGCGCAACGAATGGCGCTTCGACAATCCGCTCGGCTTCCAGGTGCTGGAATATCGGCGTGACCAGGAATCGGCGCCGACTCCGCGCAGTGCAGGACAGCAGCCATGATGCGGCCGTACGCTTCCGCCCTTCTCACGCTGTTGCTGTCAGCGGGCGTGGCGTTCGCAGAATCGACGCCACGCCCGGGCCGGCTGGACCCGCGCGTGCGCGATGTCGTCTACAGCCGCGACAATGTCACCGCGATTGACGCGACTTATGGCACGTCGACGATGATTCAGCTTCAGCCTGACGAAAAGGTCGNGACGCTGGCGCTCGGCGATTCCATTGCCTGGCGTGTCGAGCCGAATCGAAAAGGCGACATCATCTTCATCAAGCCTGTGGAGAAGAACGCCCAATCCAATCTCAACGTCGTCACCGACAAGCGGGTCTACTCCTTCCTGCTGCGTTCGAACACGCGCCCACCCTCGAGTCAGATCTACGCCGTGCGCTTCCGTTTTCCCGACGACGAGGTCAATGCCCGCCTCCTCGCCGAAGCCAAGGAGCGCGCGGCCAATCCGAATCTAAAAGCGCTGAACATCGCGAATGCCAACAGCAACTACGGCTATAAGGGATCATCAACCAACAAGCCGGTCGCCGTCTTCGACGACGGGACAAAGACCTGGTTTCGGTTCGAAGGTGAAACGCCGGCGATCTACATCGTCGATGCTGATCGCAATGAAAGCCTCGTCAATTTCCGAACCGAGGGACCGTATGTCGTTGTCGACAAGGTTTCCCCGCAATGGACCCTGCGCAACGGCAAGGAATCGACCTGCATCTTCAACCGCCGCCTGACCAATGTGCGTGAGCCGACAGGCCTCGAGCCTTATGCGCCGCAACGCGTCGGCGCGGCCATCGCTTCGGGAGGTTGAGCGCGCATGCCGACGGCCGACGAATATCGATCACTGGAGCTCGAGGCGGCCGCCGCCAGTTCTGTCGCCAGGGGGCGCACCGCTCTCGGCGGTTTCTTGAAGATTGTTATCCCGCTGGGCGCGGTGGTGATCGCTGCCTGGCTCATCTACGGATCGCTGGCCCGCCGGACCCCCACGTTGACGACGCCGGACAAAGAAGAATTCACCACCACGCAGTTTCCCGCGCCGTCGCTTTCGACGCCCCGCCCGCAAACCGACCAAGGCACGATCGTCGTGCCGTCGGCGCCCCCCGAAGCCACACCACCCGCACCTCCAGTCGCACCGCCGCTCGCCTTGCCTCCCCCGCCGGCGCCGGAACCGCCCCTTGCGGCGGCGCCGCCCAACGACGACGAGGCGAGGCGGCTCGCGGAGCTCGAGCGGCAACGTCAGGAGGAGGAACGGCGGCGTTGGGAGCGGCTGCGAGCGCCGCAGGTCATCGCAGACAACGCCTCGGCNGCCGCCGCTGCCAACGGCGAGGAGGGGCCCCGTGGCGCGGCAGGCAACGAGGACGATCCCAATCGGCGTTTTCTTGCCTCCGTCTCTGCTGCGGGCGTCGAGGTGGCCCGCGCCACAAAGAACAACCGCATTGACGCGCTCGTGGCCCAAGGCACACTGATCCGCGGGGTTCTGGAAACGGCCGTACAAAGCGACCTACCCGGCATGGTGCGCGCCGTGGTGACCGAGAACGTCTGGTCGTTCGACGGCCGGCGGGTGCTTATCCCCTCCGGCAGCCGCTTAATCGGCGAGTATCGCTCCGGCATCGCCCAGGGCCAGACCCGCGTCTTCATCGTATGGACCCGGATGCTGCGGTCCGATGGCGTCTCGGTCCAACTCGGCTCGAATGGCGCGGACGAGCTCGGCCGGGCCGGCAACGCTGGTTTCGTCGACAATCACTATCTCGAGCGCTTCGGCTCGGCGATCGTGTTGTCGCTGGTCGGCGGCGGAGCCCAGTTCCTCAGCGCCTATGGGCAAAACACCGACGGCTATGGCNACGGCACGGTCATCACCACCCCCGATCCCGTGACGGGCGTGGTGACGCAAACCCAAACTGGTGTGAACCAGAACCAGCTTTCGTTGCAGGCCCGTCAGATCGCCGCGCAGAACATCTCTCAGACCTTGACCAACATTGCCCAGGAGGCCCTGCGCAACTCCATCAACATTCCACCGACCATCTACCTCGACCAGGGCACGCGCATCATCGTGTTCGTGCGGCGCGATCTCGATTTCTCGGCGCTGTATCCGGATCCGGTCAGGGAAGCCCTCAGGGAGCTGAAGCGTGAGCGTAGTGGCGCGAAGCCTGACGGTCTTCATTGATCGTGCACTGGAGCCGATCCGGCCTTGGCTCGAGGACGACCAGGTCGTAGAGATCTGTGCCAACGGGCCGGGCGAAGTCTGGATCGAACGGTTCGGACAGTCGGCGATGGAGCGTTACGACGTGCCGGCGTTGACCGAGCACGCGATCCGCCACCTGGCCGAGCGTGTCGCGGGTCATTCCGGGCAAAGCATCAATGAAGAGCATCCGCTCCTGTCCGCAGCATTACCGACTGGCGAGCGCTTTCAGGGCGTTATTCCACCCGCCACGACCTCGGGAGGCGCCTTTGCCATCCGCAAGCAGGTCATCAAGGAGATGCGGCTCGACGACTATCGCCGCATGGGATCCTTCGACAAGGTCGCGATGGCGGAAGAGGGGGCCTTGTCCGACGTCGATCGCCGCTTGTGCGAACATCTCGACGCCAGTCGCATCGAGGACTTCATAAAGCTGGCCGTTGTCAGTCGATATTCGATCCTCCTTTCGGGAGGGACAAGCTCCGGAAAGACAACGTTTCTGAACGCGATCCTTAAGGAAGTACCGGCGGACGAGCGCATCATCACGATCGAGGACACGCGCGAGGTCAATCCGATCCAGAAGAACTATCTTCCATTGGTGGCCTCGAAGGGGGACCAGGGCGAAGCGCGGGTTACGGTCGAAACGCTCCTGCAGGCCTCGATGCGCCTGCGTCCGGACCGCATTTTCCTCGGCGAGATCCGCGGCGCCGAGGCCTATTCGTTTCTGAGAGCGATCAACACGGGACATCCCGGCAGCATCACGACGGTCCATGCCGACAGCTCGGCCGGCGCCTTTGAACAGCTGGCGCTGATGGTCATGCAGGCAGGCCTTGGTCTGCGCCGCGACGAGATCATTGCCTACATCAAATCAGTCCTTCCAATCGTCGTTCAGCAGACCAAGGTTGGCGGCTGGCGGGGCACATCGGAGATCTATTTCGCGCGGATGGCAGACTGGCGGCGTGAACAGGCGACGGGGGGTGACGGATGAGCCGCATCATCGCATTCCGGATCGGCGTCGGGCTCCTCGTCCTTCTGGCATTCTTGTTGTTGTGGAGCCTGGCGTACGAGGTCGTGGTCGCGCTCCGCTGGGCGCCACAGCGGTTTCCAAGCGAGGGCGCAAGCAGGTGGGCCTTGTTCGCGATGCAGAATGCCGACCGTTCGGCTGATTTCTTTCTGGTGGCCTGGCGTCACTTCTACGACAGGCTGCTCTATCCTCCGACGCGGACCGAGGCGTTTATCCGAGCCGGCTATGCCGCCGCCGCGGTGCTCGCACTAGGTCTTGCGGGGGCACTCTTCGCTTTCATCAATCGCAGACAAATGCCCTATGGTGCCGCTCGCTTCGGCCATCTGATGGAAGCCGCAAGGCAGGGCCTGACCGCCAAGCGGGGCATCGTGCTCGGATTGCTCAGTGGCGCCACCATCCGGTCCGACGAACCTGCGCATATCCTCGTGGTCGGACCATCGCGGTCCGGAAAAGGAACGGGCTTTGTTCTGCCCAACGGCTATTTGTGGCAAGGCTCGGCGGTCTTCTTCGATCCCAAGCGCGAGAACTTCGAGGCCCTCGCCAACCATCGCATGGCGATGGGCAACAAGGTCTTCATGTTCTCGCCCGGCTCGAACGACACACATCGCTACAATCCGCTTGATTTCGTGCGCCGGGACGAGCGCATGGCGACCGACTGTCTTGTCGTTGCCTCCTTCGTCATTCCGGAAAAAGCCGACGATACCTGGGCTGGTGCCGGGCGGCTGCTGCTTTCCGCGCTGATCGGCTATGTGCTCTCCTCGCCGCTCGTCGAGGGCGCTCAGCATATGCGCACGGTGGCCCGGATGACGACCACCGGCAAGGACATCTCGACGGTGTTGCGGGCGATCGTCCGCACCGAGCGGCAGCACCTGCCGACCTGGGTGGTCGACAGCTTCAACCAGTACATCGCGCTCGAGCCGGAGACGCGCAACAGCGCGGTCTTCAACGTCAACATGGCGATGAGCCTTTGGAACAACGGTCTCATCTCGGCCGCGACGGAAACCTCGGACTTCGACATCCGGGAGCTGCGGCGCACGCCGATGACCATCTTCATCGGATGCACGATCGCCGAGCTTTCAATCTTCCGGCCGCTCATTCGCATCTTGTTCCAGCAGATCCACGATCTCTTGATGGTCAAGATCCCTGGGGAGGACGAGCCGTATCAGGTTCTCCTGATGCTCGACGAATTCTACCACGTCGGCCGGATGGATTCGCTGATCTCAAAGATCACGATCAGCGCCGGGTACGGCTTCCGGATGGCGATCGTGATGCAGGACCTCGCGCAGTTGGACGAGCTCTATGGCAGGAACACGCGTATCACCACGGTGTCCGGCTCTCAGATCAAGCTGTTCATCCAGATCAACGATCTCGATACTTCCGAGTTCGTGTCGGAGATGCTGGGGGAGACTACACAGGTGTATAAGACGCCGATCCAGCGGCCGGGGCAGGGCATCTTTGCGCCCCGGGTCTGGGCGCCGCATTACACGCCGCGGCCGCTACGCAGTCCTCTCGAATTGCGGGAAATGTCCCCGCGCCTCTCGATCTTGATGGTCAAGAACTCACCGTCCTTCGAACTCACAAAGATCCGACACTATCTGGATAAGCCGTATAGACGATACTTCGAACGCGCCAAGGGCTCTCCGCCGGAGTTGCCGCGATTGCCGGCTTGGCACGACGAGGCGTTGCAGGGGGCAATCAATCCGGCTCCGGAACCCGCCCAAGACAATGGTGAGCCCGCATCCGTAGAGCCGGCGCGCACGCTAAAGCCAAAGCCGAAGTCGCGGCGGACACCATCGAAGCCGGCCTCCAAGGCAAAGGCGACGCCGCCAGATGGCGAGCCGGCGTTGCTTTTGACACCGCGCCGCGCTCCAACCCATCCGGCAGAGCCAAAGCGCAAAGAACTATCTCTTGGCGCGCAGCCGCCCGCGCCGGTGGGCGAGAACTGTGACGTTCGTGAGATATTGGCGGCGGCGGCGGCCGACCAGAGCGAGGACTTCGTTTCTATGATTGATGTATTAAGGGCGGCGCCGGGGTCGGAGGTGCAAGAAGCGTTCGACACTCTTCGTTCGCTCAATCGATCATTTGGAGAAAGCGAAAGGTGACGCCGCCGCACTTGCTATCTCCCGTCCGTGCCCTCGATCTCGCAAGCGAGCCGGCCGCGCGGCTAGCGTGGCCCCATGCTACCCGAGGAGCTTGATACGCAGAGCCGTGGCTATGGCATGCGCCTTGTTGACGGCTCCGAGCTTCTGGCGCGCGGATGCGACGTGTTTCAATACGGTCGATCGGGAGATTCCCAAGATCATTGAGATTTCCCAGTCGGTCTTTCCCTCACCAGCCCACAGCAGGCAGTCGTATTCGCGGGGAGTGAGAGCCTGCGTAAGGCGTTTGCGGGTAGCTTTCCGATGAAGATGACTTCCGACTGCGTAGCTCGCTGCAAAATGCAGTGAGGCCAATTCCGCCACGTCGGTGACGGTAGTCGGACCGCCGAACGAGACTGCTGCCAGGCTCCCTTCGAGGGTATAGATCGGAACAACGTAGCCGTCTTTCAGCCCAAACTCCGAGGCTTCGCCGCCAATAAGGTAGACGTCATCGGGTTGAGGTGACGCCACGTAGGCCTCTTTCCAGGTGAAGGGCGTGCGTTGGTGAAGCAAATGTGTGACCACCGGATCGCGGAATACGTAGCCACTGGCGTTGTACCGCGCTGCCCATTGGTTCGGAAGCGCCTGAAATATGATGCGGGACGGTAGCTCGGCCAGCGGTATCGGCCTCAAAGGAACGATCCCGCCGAAGATGGACGTGAAGCCCAATCCTGCGGCGAACGCTAGCAGGCAGCGTTCCGCCTCTTCTGTGGATTGAGCTTTTTCAATGGCGTCGATGAAGCACAAGGTTCTTTCAAAGCGGTCGCTCATTCGGGCCTCGCCCATTTAAGAAAGGGATCCCTATTGGTTGGGAACTCTCCTTGATTCTGGTGTTTGAACTCAGTGCCGTGACGATGGCGTAAGCATCGCTTGCGTTGCCGATGACATAACCCGCAGTTCGCGACACTTCCTGTAGTTTTCCTACGTCGCTAGCAATGCAGGGAGACACGACTGTGCCCCCCTGCGTCAAACGGCGCTATTTCGCCTTTTCGATCTTCGTCACCGTGAGCCGACCGTTGACACGGTCCGCTTCAAACTTAACCTTGTCGCCGACTTTAATTGTCTTAAGCATCGCCGGATCTGCAACGTTGAAGACCATGGTCATGCCGTCCATATCGAGGTTCTTGATCGGACCGTGCTTCAGCGTCAGCTTATTTTGCGGAGCGTCGATCTTGGTGACTTGACCGTCGGTGGGCACAGCTTGCGCGTAAACCGCAGTCGAAAGGGATGCGGCCGCAAGGCCGAGTAAGAGTTTGCGCATGAGATTATCTCCTGTTTTTGGTTCGCTTAATTGACGATGATCGTCCCGAACATCCCGGACTCCCGGTGGCCCGGGATCAGGCAGGAGAAGTCGAATTCTCCCGCCTTGGTAAACTTCCAAAGGATCTCCCCGGTCTTCTTGGGGGCGAGTCTTTTCGCGTTCGGATCGTCATGCTCCATATCGGGATTTTTCTGCATCTCGATCCCGTGCTTGAGATTCTCCTCAAGGGTGCCGATTACGAGCTCGTGATCTGTCTCACCGTTGTTACGGAGCTGGAATTTGACCTGCTCCCCCCGCCGAATATTAATTCGGTTTGGTATGAACTCCATCTTTCCGTCAGACTCCCGCATGGTGACTTGAACGATGCGGGCGGACTGTTTCGGGTTTCCGGGCTCGCCATAGGCGCGATCGTCGCCATGAGAATGGCCTGGGTCCGCGAATGCGCTTGTCGAGAGAAACAGCGCTGCAAACCCTGCAATGATTATCTGGGTCTTCATGAAAGCTCCTACTCAGTGGTTGCCGTGGGACGATTTTCTGCCGGGCTTTACGACGTTGAACGCGGCAGCTTTACTTTCGGGCGTCGACGCGGGGGCGCGCTCCGCCTTCTTCGGTTCGCCCTTCCACTCGAAGGACACCGTTCCTTCCGGGTGCTTGAACCATCCCGGATCCTTGTAGTCATGGGCGGCGAGGCCCTCGCGCACCTTCACGACGGAGAACATGCCCCCCATCTCGATAGAGCCAAACTGACCCCATCCGGTCATCATCGGCAGGGTGTTGTCAGGAAGCGGCATTTCCATTTCGCCCATGTCGGCCATGCCCGCTGTGCCCATAGGCATGTAATCCGGAACGAGTTTTCTGACCTTCTTGGCAATCTCGCGCTTATCCACGCCAATGAAGGTGCTGAGTTCGTGCCCCATCGCGTTCATCGTGTGATGGGATTTGTGGCAGTGGATTGCCCAATCGCCAGGTTTATCCGCCACGAAGTCAAAGGCGCGCATTTGACCGACTGCGCAATCGACGGTGACCTCGGGCCACGCGGCCGCCTCCGGGACCCAACCACCGTCGGTGCAGGACACCTTGAAATCGTAGCCGTGCATGTGAATGGGATGATTGGTCATGGTGAGATTGCCAAAGCGGATCCGCACCTTGTCTCCCTTGCCGGCCACAATGTGATCGATGCCTGGGAACACACGGGTGTTCCAGGTCCACATGTTGAAGTCAGTCATCTCGGCGACGCGCGGCACGTAGGTGCCGGGCTCGATATCGTAAGACGCCATGAGAAAGACGAAGTCCCGATCCACCCGGCGAAACGCTGGGTCCCTCGGATGCACGACAAAGAACCCCATCATCCCCATGGCCATCTGGACCATCTCGTCGGAATGCGGGTGGTACATGAACGTACCGCTCTTCTGCAGCTGAAACTCGTAGACGAATGTCTTCCCGACGGGAATGTGGGGCTGCACAAGACCGCCGACGCCGTCCATTCCATTGGGCAACAGCTGGCCATGCCAATGGATCGTGGTGTGCTCCGGCAGCTTGTTGGTGACAAAGATCCGGACCTTGTCGCCCTCGACCGCTTCGATAGTCGGGCCGGGGGATTGGCCGTTGTAGCCCCAAAGGTGCCCAACCATGCCGGGCGAGAATTCACGCACGACCGGCTCTGCGACTAGATGGAATTCTTTCCAGTCGCCGTTCATGCGCCACGGCAGCGTCCAGCCGTTAAGCGTTACCACAGGATTGTAGTCCGGCCCCGTTTGCGGCACCAAGGGAGGCTGCATGAGAGGGCTCTTCATGGTCGGCGCCTCCGGCACCGAAGCGAAAGCCGTGCGGCCAGAGACCGCGCCCGCGCTGACGAGCGTGATGCCGCCAGCGGCGCTTAAGAAATTTCGACGTGAAACAGTCATTTTTTGGGCTCCGATTATTGTCCGTCGGCGACACGAGTCGCCGCGCCTGGCCCCGAACCGCCACCTTGAATGGCTGCATCGAAATCGACCCGGGCCGTGAAATAGTCTCGCTGTGCATCAATAGCCGCGACGTTGCTGTCGATACCTTCGCGGAAGGTTGTGAGCAGCACGAAGAGATCGATGAGCATGCCATTGTATTCGAGCAATGACTGTTCGTTCACCGTGCGGCGCAACGGCACAATCTTATTGCGATATGCGAGCGCAATCTCGTAGGCAGCACGATAGGTTAGATATGCGCCCCGCGCTTCCGAGCGAATGTTGACCGCCTGCTCCGCGAAGCGATTGACTGCCATCGAATAGGTTTCGACCGCACGGCGCCGCGTGGTCTCACCGAAATCGAAGACCGGGATCTCGATTGCGAGATCGAGCGAGTGGCCTGCGGCTCTCGACTTTTCGACAATGCCATCGACCTTGCTGCGCTCGAACTGCGAGATCCCGGCCAGTTCGAAGGCCGAGATGTAGCGTGTCGCCTGTTCCAGGCGCAGAGACGTGGCGAGAGCATCGAGATCCAGTCGAGATGCGATGAGGTCGACGCGCTTGCGGATCGCCTGGACCTCGACGGCCTGTTGAGTGGGCAAGCGCTGTGGCAGACGCGGCAAGTCGCTCGGAAGCTTATAACTGAGGTCGCTGCCCCAGATCCCCAGGCTACGCGTCAGCGCCTCGCGGGTCGTTCCTACCTCGAGCCGAGCTGCTGCCAGTTCGTTAGCAACCTCCGCATAGAATGCGGCCGCGCGCGCCTGATCGAGCTTTTTCGCCGCTCCCGTTTCGCCAAGGCGGCGCGTGAGATCGGCGGCAGCATCAGCGCTTGTACGCGCCTGGTCCAGGAAGTTTGCCTTCTGACGCGCGGCAACAGCGGCGTAGTAGGCCTTACGAGCGTTTACCGCCGTTCTGAAGGTGCCATCGATTGCGCGGTACCTTGCAGCCTCGAACTGAAGCTCGCCGATGGCACGCCGGGTTGGCTGGGTCAGAAGAGACAGAAGGTTGGCAATAATGCGCCGTTCGACGTCGAGCGTGCCGTCGATGACTGAGCGGCCGACCGCGACAGTCGGATTGGGCGGCAAGCTCGCCTCAACGAACGCGACTTCCGAAAGACCGAGAGCGTTGTATTCCGCCTGCAATCCCCGATTGTTCAACAGTGCAATCTGCACGGCAGAATCGGGCGTTAGCGGCTTGGCAAGAAGTGCCTTGATGCGGGACTGCGCATAACTGGCCTCCGCCGGCGACGTGATCTTGATGGTGTCTTTGCCGATAGTGGCACCAACTTGCTGGGCCACGGGCTGCATTCCCCCATCAGGCGAAAACGTCGCACACCCGCCTAGGGCCAACGTAAACGAGCCCACGAGGGAAAGCTTCTTGGCAGACGAGCGTGCACGAAAGATTGCGAAGATTGCGTTGGCCGGGCTCATTTGTTGCCCCCCATGCGGGGAGCGACACGCTGGTTTTGCTCGATCCAGGATTTCGGCTCAACGGGCCGATAGTCGATGGTTCCCGCCGAAACGGGCACATACCGAGTAGGGGGCACTCGAGCGGCTGGATCAGCCGGATCGGCCCCCGCTTGAAGCACAGGGAATTCTGCGCAGCCGGAAAGGGCGACAGACGTCGCCACTACAACGATAAATCTCATTACGGTTATGGTCCTCGAAGATCAGCCAGGTCGACCGAGAGCGTTACGCATGCTCGGCGTGGGGACGGCATCCTTCGCAAGCGGCGGCGTACGCGGCTTCGAAGGTCGTCGGCTGATATCCGGGAACGGGACGTTAAGACGGACAATGTCCGTCAAAGGTTCAGATCGCCAAATCTCCTACCGACGACTTATGCGCCGACGGCTCTCGGAGGACGATCGAGGCGACCGAGCTGCTGCTGCTTGAGGCCGTATTCTAAGGGGAAGGGCTTGATCATCCTCGCGAAAGCGACCACTGTGACCATGGATGTCGTTGTCGCAATGGCGGCGTGGCAAGCCATTGTGCCGCAGCAGGATTGAGCTGGGTCCTTCGACTGATGCCCACCCTCACAAGTCGATGTGGAGGCGCTAGAGCAATCCACCACCGCTTGGTAACGCATCTTAGATTCGTGGGAAGAATGCTGGCCCGCAGCATGCTCCGCCGTGGTAGATGAATGCGAATGCGCATTGAGCGGAGAATGAGCCATCGCGGACGTAGTGATTGCCCACGTCGCGTTCGTCATCAAGACGGCGAGCGTCGCGAGAAGAATCACAAAGGAGCGGAATCGTCTGAGCATGGCCGGTCCGAGCATACAGTCGGGAGCCCCCTTGGCAAGAGGCTATGTGGGAAAAGAACGTGGCATGAACATTCGACACGTAGCAGCACTGCTTCGACCCCGCCTGGCTAGCGCAACCCGCCTGTCGCATAACCTTAATTATGGAACTAATTTGTTGATATTGCTGAGCTTTTTTCGACATTGGTCGGATCCAGGTTCCGATGGCCGGTTCTGTGCTCATGCGGCGGCTCGCTGGTTCGCGGCAACCGCCAGCATTTCACCAGTGCGTAGACAGCGGGGATCACAACCAGCGTCAGGACGGTCGAGGAGACCATGCCGCCGATCATCGGCACAGCAATGCGCTGCATCACCTCCGAGCCGGTGCCGTTGCTCCACAAGATCGGGACGAGGCCAGCCGTAATCGCGATCACCGTCATCATCTTCGGCCGTACCCGCTCCACGGCACCCAGCATTATCGCCTCGTAGACGTCATCGCGGGTAAAGGGCCGTCCCTCTGCGTCCCGAGTCGCCCGCAGGTCCGCCATGGCCTGCTCCAGATAAATCAGCATTATGACGCCAGTCTCGGCGGCAACGCCGGCAAGCGCGATAAAGCCGACCGCCACCGCCACCGACATATTGAACCCGAGCCACCACATCAACCAGATGCCACCGACGAGCGCGAACGGCAGCGACAGCATGACGATGACCGTTTCCGTCAGCGCCCGGAAGTTGAGATAGAGCAACAGGAATATGACGAGCAGCGTGAGTGGGACGACAATCTTCAATCGTGCTTCGGCGCGTTGCAGATATTCAAACTGGCCGCTCCACGAAAGGTAGGTGCCGGCAGGGAGTCTGATCTCTTTCGAGACCGCCTGCTGTGCCTCGGCGACATAGCCGCCAAGATCGCGGCCGACGATGTCGACGAAGACGTAGACTGCAAGTTGGCCGTTCTCGGTATGGATCGACGTCGCGCCGCGGGTGAGCTTGACCTTGGCGATCTCGCCGAGGGGCACCATTCCGCCGGTTGGCAACGACACCTGCACATCGCGCGCGATAGACTGGGGGTCGCTCCTGAAATCCCGTGGATAGCGGATGGTAACGGCATAGCGCTCGCGCCCCTCGACGGTGGTCGTCACCGTCTCGGCGCCCAACGCACTCGCGATCACGCTCTGGATGTCCCCGATCGACAAGCCATAACGGCCGAGCGCGTCACGATCTGGCACAATGTCGAGATAATAGCCGCCGATCACCCGCTCGGCATAGGCGCTCGATGTGCCTGATACACTGCGCAGCACCCGCTCGACTTCGCGAGCGCTCTGCTCCATCTGACCGAGATCGGTGCCAAAGACCTTCACACCGACGGGCGTGCGGATGCCGGTGGCAAGCATGTCAATGCGGGCACGGATCGGCATAGTCCAGGCATTGGAGACCCCCGGGAACTGCAATGCCTTGTCCATCTCGGCCCTCAGGCTGTCGATGGTAACGCCCGGGCGCCAGTCGCTCTTCGGCTTCAGATTGATGATGGTCTCGAACATCTCGGTCGGCGCCGGATCGGTCGCTGTGAGGGCACGTCCCGCCTTGCCATAGACGGAAGCCACCTCCGGGAAGCTCTTGATGATGCGGTCCTGCATCTGGAGCAGCTCGGCCGCCTTGGTCACGGAAATGCTGGGCAAGGTGGTTGGCATGTACATCAACGTGCCCTCGTCGAGATTCGGCATGAACTCTGAGCCGATCTGTCGCGCCGGCCACACTGTCACCCCGAGAGCAATGAGCGCGACGAAGAGGGTGAGCGTCTTGGCCCTCAAGACGCCACGAATGACTGGACGGTAGGCCCAAATCAAGAAGCGGTTGATCGGGTTCCGATGCTCCGGGATGATCCGGCCGCGCACGAAGACCACCATGAGCGCCGGCACCAACGTCACCGACAGCAACGCGGCGGCCGCCATTGAGAAGGTCTTGGTGAAGGCGAGCGGGCCGAACATCCGACCCTCCTGCGACTCCAGCGTAAAAATTGGCAGGAAAGAGACGGTAATGACGAGCAGGCTGAAGAAAAGCGCCGGGCCGACCTGACTGGCCGCCTCAATGAGGATCTCGGTGCGCGGCTTGGCCGGTGGCGCACGTTCCAAATGCTTGTGCGCGTTCTCGATCATTACGATGGCGGCGTCGATCATGGCGCCTACGGCGATCGCGATGCCGCCTAAGCTCATAATGTTCGAGCCGAGGCCTATCGACCTCATCCCCGCAAAGGCGATCAGGATACCGACCGGGAGCATCAGGATGGCGACGAGCGCGCTCCGCAGATGCAGCAGGAACACCACGCAGACTAGCGCAACGATCACGCTCTCCTCGATCAGCGTCCCTTTCAGCGTCTCGATCGCCCGGTCGATCAGTTCAGACCTATCGTAGACTGGGACAATCTCGGCGCCCTTGGGCAAGCTAGTCGCAATCTCAGCCAGCCGCACCTTGACGTTCTCGATCACCGTGAGCGCGTTGGCACCAAACCGTTGCAGCACGATTCCGCTTGCGACCTCACCGTCGCCGTTGAGTTCGGTGATGCCGCGGCGTTCGTCCGGCCCGATTTCGACACGCGCAACATCTTTGACCCGTAGCGACACGCCCCCGTCGGTCTTCAGCACAACGTTCTCAATGTCCGCGACACTTCGGATATAGCCGCGACCGCGCACCATGAACTCGAATTCGGATAGCTCGACGGTGCGGCCGCCAACATCGGCGTTGCTGGCCTTGACCGCCTCGCGCACTCGATTGAGCGAAATACCCAGTGCCCGCAGCCGGTTCGGATCAACCACGATCGAATATTGCTTCACGAACCCGCCAACACTGGCGACCTCCGCAACGCCCTCGGCCTTGGATGCGCCGAAGCGGATCACCCAATCCTGCAGCGAGCGCAACTCGGCAAGAGTCATTTCCTTGGCGACGACCGCGTATTGGTACACCCAGCCAACGCCAGTTGCATCCGGCCCCAAGGTCGGCGTGACCCCTGTCGGTAATCGCTGCCCGGCAGCGTTGAGATATTCGAGCACGCGCGAACGCGCCCAATAGGGATCGGTGCCGTCTTCGAAGATGACGTAGACGAACGAGACGCCGAAGAAGGAGAAACCGCGCACTACCTTCGATCTTGGTACCGTCAGCATCGAGGTGGTGAGCGGATAGGTGACTTGGTCTTCGACCACCTGCGGCGCCTGGCCCGGATAATCCGTATAGATGATCACCTGCACGTCGGAGAGGTCGGGTATAGCGTCGAGCGGGAGCGTCTTATACCACCGGCCTGCTGATGTGACTCGATGGGGGTTCTCGTGATGCATTTGGCGTGATTCAAGGTGCGTGGAGGACGCGCAGCATGCCGAAGGTCGTGGAGATCAAGCCGAGCCATACTGCTGCTGAGCTTCGCCGTCTTGCGGCTCGGGTGAAGGACGCGAGCCAAAGCCGTCGCCTATTGTCGATCGCGGCGGTCCTGGAGGGGATGAGCCGGGCGGACGCGGCGAAGATTGGCGGCATGGACCGCCAGACACTTCGCGACTGGGTGCATCGCTTCAACGCGCAAGGCCCGGCCGGCTTGAAGGACAACCGCCGCCCGGGAAACCCCCGTCGGCTGTCCCAGGCGCAACTCGAGGAGCTGTCGGAGATCGTCGAGACGGGACCCGACCGCGCGGTCGATGGCGTCGTTCGCTGGCGTCGCGTGGACCTTCAGCGCATCGTCGGCGAACGGTTCGGGATCGCGTATCACGAGCGCAGCATCGGCAAGCTGCTCAAGGCGCTCGGCTTCTCCCATATCAGCGCGCGGCCGCGTCATCCGATGCAGGATGGCCGGACCATCGAGGCGTTCAAAAAAACTTCGCCCGCACGCTCGATGCCCATGTCGGCCCGATAGCTCGTCGAAAGCCCATGGAGGTCTGGTTCCAGGACGAGGCGCGCATCGGCCAGAAGAACGGTCTGGTTCGTCAATGGGCTCGGCGCGGCACACGGCCGATCCAGCCCGCCGACCAGCGCTACGAGAGCGCCTATCTGTTCGGGGCGATCTGCCCGACGCGCGGCGTCGGTGCCGGCCTGGCCTTGCCCTTCGCCGATACCGAGGCGATGCAACTCCACATCGACGAGATTGCCCTCCACGTCGCCAGGGGCGCCCACGCCGTCCTGTTGCTCGACCGCGCCGGCTGGCACACGACCGACAAACTGCGCTGGCCGAAGAACATCACGCCGATCCTGCTGCCGTCGCGCTCCCCGGAACTCAATCCGGTCGAGCAGGTCTGGCAGTTCCTGCGCGCCAACTACCTGTCGAACCGCGTCTTCGACACCTACCAAGACATCATCGAAGCCGCCTGCGACGCATGGCGAAGGCTCATCGCCAATCCCGAAACCATCACATCAATCGGAATGCGCAATTGGGCTCATACCGGTCACACGTGAGGGCCGTTGGTATTAAGCGCGTAGAGCCCGGCGGCGACCGCGAAGATGGTGCCGACGAAGACGAGCACAAGATTGCGGGCCGACCAGTCGATGAAGCGAGAGATCATCATGGTTGTGGCTCCGGCGGAGTCNGGCCGCGGAGCGCCGCCTTCAGATTGCTCTCGGCGTCGATCAGGAAATTTGCAGCGACCACGACACGGTCGCCCTCCGCAATCCCTTCGCGAATTTCGGTGAAGCCCGCGCCCCGCGCGCCGATTTTCACGTTTCGCGGCTCGAACTGCCCTTCTCCACGATCAATGATAACGAACTGCCGCGTGCCGCTATCGATCACCGCACTCTCGGGGACCGCCAACACCGGCGCCGCATCGCCTGCGCCGATCTCCACTTCCGCATACATATTTGGGAGCAGAACATCCCCGGGATTGGCGATCTCGATCCGCACTCTCGTTGCCCTGGTCGCCTCACCGACCTGCGGATAAATCAGCGAAGCGCGTCCTTCGAAGGTGCGCCCCGGTAGGCTTCGGACGTGGATCGCCACGGGCGCACCGAGCCGAACGGCCTCAAGATCGAACTCCGGCACATCGGCCAGTACCCAGATGGTCGAAATGTCCGCGAGACGGAATAGCACGTCGCCCGGCGCTGCCTTCATGCCGTCGACGACATTGCGTTCGAGCACGACGCCATCGCGCGGCGCGCGCCACGTCATCGAGAGCGGCACCTTGCGTGTCCTCTCGATCTCCGCGATCGCCTCTGGCGGTACACCCAGATTTTCCAGGCGCTGTCGGGCACCGCCGGCAGCACTGTCGCGACCGCCGATATTAAGATCGCTGAGGAACTGGGCGCCGGCGGCGGCAATGTCTGGCGAATAGAGCCTGAGGAGTACCTGGCCTTTCTTCACGCGATCCCCGGTCGTGACGCTCGCGACCTCGTTGATGAAGGCATCGCTCCGGGTTGCGACCACGGAAATGCGCCGTTCGTCGAGCTGAACCATTCCAGGTACGCGCATTGATCTGCCCACAGGACGCCGCGTCGCCAACTCGGATCGCACACCAGTCCGCTGCAGCTTGCCAAGCGGCACCCGCACGACGGGGCTACCATCATCTTCCCCCTCGTAAACGGGGATGTAATCCATCCCCATCGAATCCTTTTTCGGCGTCGGCGAGGTGTCAGGCAGCCCCATCGGATTGCGGTAGTAGAGAATGCGCCGCGGGGTGGCATCGGCCGTCGCCGGCGGCCTTTCCTCGAAGCTCACATCCTCGCTGGCACGAACGGCGCGAAAAGCCCGGCCGTCTCGGGTCTGGCGCGGCGTCGTCGAATAAGCCGGCCTGCCGTCAGGATCCTGATAATAGATGATCGCCCCCGTGGCCTCGGGCTGAGCCGTTACAGGGGTTCCCTCGCGACCAAGCCATTCGCGGAGGCCGGCCACGGGTAAGCCCCGGACGCCAGCCCAATAACCTCCGATCCCCGCCGCCAGAACAGCGGCGAGGGCGAGGACCCGCAGAGAGATCCGTCTCACGGCGTCGCCTTCAGGACCAGCTTGCTTTCGAGCGTGCCGGTTTCACCTTGTATCTTCGCTCCGAGCGAAAGGCGCCATCCGCCGGCCATCACCAGGTTGGCCTTGAAACGATAGACTCCCGGCTCCGTCGAGGGGAGAACCTCGATCGGCGCTGTCATCGTTTCCATGCCGTCTGGCGCCATGTCGATCCGGGTTGCAAAGATGACGGCGTCGGCGACTGATGAACCGGTTCGCTTGTCGACGAGGCGGACATCGACGATGGCCGCGTTGCCCTGCTTGACGTCGGTCTGAAGGAGCTGGAATTCGTAGTCCGTGACCTCTGCTTGCGCCGTCGAGAGGCCTGCCACGCAGAGTGCGACTGCGAGCGCGCCCGAGGCGGCGCTCTTCTTAGAAGTGGTCATCGTTTGAAAGTCCTAGATGCATCGACGTACCGTGCACATGGCCCGGCATGGCGTGGCTTAGGGCCACGCGCTCTCGGCCGCCCGAGCCTTGCTAGGGCGACACGATCCGGCGCGCTAACGCCGCCGGCGATGTTCTAGATTCGCGGAGGTCGAGCTGGGGGTTCTATCACAAGCGCGTCGCCGAACACGGCGTTGGCCGGGAGGAGCGTATCTGTTTGATCCCAAAAGACGACGAGGCTCGAAAATGTCGACGACACCGAGGAGCACTTGGCCATGCAAAGCGCCATCAACGGGCACGATTTCGGGCAATCTGGCAGGTTTGGCTTCTCAACCGGACAACAGGACATGTCCTCCGCCATGTCGGACATCGACATGGCGGAGGCAGCCTGCACGACAGCACCGCTCGCCGATACAGCGAACGGTCCGGCAATGAGCCCCAAAACCGCTAGGATCGGGAGCAACCTGCGGAGCCAGATGCCAACCCTCATAGGCACTAGGATGCCACAGGCCTCACGTTAAGGGAAGATAGGGAATGATCGTCGTCCCTAACGCCACCTCAGCGCGACCGACGGTCCGCGTGCGACGACGCCATTGGCACCTGATTATCCACTCTAATTCCGCTTAGCGCCAAGAAGCCAGAATGCCGCCGCAAGAATATTCAAAAACAAGGCGTCTCTCTAGACTAGACGCTGACCTTTCGTTGATTGTGCCGTCGCCCGCTCGCTCGCTTCGATCTCCCGGATAACTTGTTCTTGCTCCGCGCGGAGCTTCGCAAGCGCATCCGTTTGCACAAGCGCCGCGGGAATCGGCTGACCGGGATGTTCCGCAATCGCTCGCGCAGCCTCGGCGGCGGCGGCAGCCTCCCGCGCCTCTCTTGNCGCGGCCTGCTGCGATCCGGCCACAATGCTTCGTTCGGCTCGCAGCTCACGCTGCGATGTCGCATCCAACGCAACACCGGCCTCTTGTCTCCGCTCGGCATTGACCGCGCGAGCAGCGATTTGTTCCGCGGATGCGGCCTCGCGTTCTTCCTTAAGGCGGATTTCTTGGGCTCGCTCGATAAGCCGGTCTGCATTCGTTCCCACGATGGACTCGACCTCGCCGCGACTGAGTCGTTCGACGCCGCGCTCCTGGACTCGTTGAAGGTCGATGCGGTTGGCCAGAGTTTCGAGATAGCGAGCAGACGTCTCGCGGAACTGCTGCTTGGTCTCTCCCACGAGAAGGTCGCTCGTTCGCGAGACCGCCTCGTTCATCACGCGAAGGTCCTTCGCCATCTGTTCAGATGAAATGGCCATGCCGCTATCTTCCTTTGTGATCTGCTCGACACGACGTCCGATTGCTTGAAGTATCCCCCCGATGGCCTGCGCCATCAACAGACGCTCGAGCATGTCCTTGGCGATCGGATTGGCCGGCTGTTCGGCCGCTACCGTTCGCCAGGCCAACACGCTTTCATTCACAACTTTGCGAGCCGGCGGCGACTTCGGCAAGCTGATCGGATTTGCACGCGCAGTCGCGATCCGCTGCCGGGCATTGTCGATCAACCGCCGGTTAGCCGGATCGGCGGCATAGGCGCGATCCCTTGCTTCGCGAGCGGTTCGCGGCCGCTCCGCCGTCTCGACTATGGCCTTGTCCTTCGGGCCGTAGCTCTGCGACGACGCGCGCTCCCGCGCCGAGGTTGCTACGATGCGCAGCCCCTCCGCCTGGGCGTGCTGGGCGTATGCCGTGCGCCATTCGCGGAACGTTTCGGGCCCCGGGTGCAGTTTCTGGCCGGACTCGCCTTTCGCGGCGATCACGGCGTGGACGTGGATGTGGCCGGCCGCCTCCTTATCGACGTGGATGCCGAACATGAATTTGTGGTCACCGAAGCGGTCCTGCAGGAAGGAGCGCGCGGCCCGTCTCAAGGCCTCGACATTGGTGCCCGCTTTCGCTGACAGCATGAGGTGCATCGTGTCGCGCACCGACTGCGAGCGAAGGGACGGCCCCCACTCGCGCGCCGCGACCCGTGTGTCGGCGACGTTGGCGATGGCCTTGCCCTTGTCGTCGACCACTGCGCCGTGCTCGACCAGCTTGTTGAGTCGATAGGTCACGCCGTTGCGGCCGTGGTTGGTCATTCCGGGCGACACGCCGATTGCCTGGGTACCAATCCCGGTCGCGGCATGGATGCGATCCGCGATCTTTCCCTCCGAGGCCATGTCGAAGCGCTTCCGCGTGAACTGCTTTTCGTGGTCTCCGACCCGCTCCTCGCGGACGCGGAACCGCTCCTTCGCCGGCCCTGCCAAGGCGATGACGAGGCGCGCCTCGAGGTCGCCGGATGACGTCGTGTCGAGCCGGTACGCGTAGCGGTGCCCGGCGAAGCCGGCAGCGATCGCCTTCTCGTAGGTTTCGCGGCCCTCTTCAGTATCCTTCACGCCGCGCAGCATCAGGCGGACTGCGGAGACGTCCTGGCTCTCGGCCCGCTTCGAGAAGTTGACCGACCACGCCTTGATCTCGTCGGCGACCGCCTCGCGGTCCGTCAACATGCGGCCGTCGTGGGTTTCGAGCGGCACGTCCTCGCGCTGCACGTACTGCCCCGTCTTGGTGGCCCGGACGGTCCCGTGCGCCCAGGACAGCACCTTGATGACCGCAGGCTGGTAGCCCGCGGCGAGCTGGCGCGCGCGGCCGACGGCGCCCGGCCCTGCCCCGCCCGCGCCGCCGGGGATCGGCGCCCGCGCGGCAGGACGAACCGGGGGCGGTCCACCGCCACCTCCCCCAGCCGACGACGGTGGCAACGACCGCGAGCGCTCTTCGTCGCGACCGCCGGTGATTGTATGCCCGCGGATGACCTGGTCTGCAGGTGGCACTTTGGGAAGCGGCGCAACCCGCGCCGCCCGCCGTCTCGGCTCGTCGTCAAGGCCGCCAAAGGCTCGGGGTCGGCGCCGTGACTCGGCGGCCGCGGTGACAGCTGTCCGTGCGGCCTCGACCTGCGCGACCCACCAGGCGATCTGGGCTGCGCGGTTCATCACGCCTCCTCGGTCGGGATCTCGGATGGCAGCGGAAGCCCGGCCTGCCGGCGCAGTTTCGAACCGTAGGCCACGGTCATCTCGGTCAATTCGTCGTTGATGGCGGCAACCACCTCGTGCAGGCCGCGCCACACCGGCTCGGTGTCCTCGATGCGCACCGCTTGGCCGCGGTGGATGGCGCGCAGGACCTGCGAGAGGTTGCGGCCGACCATCCGGACCTGCTGGGCGAGCTCGACGACGGCGCGTGTATTCTCCGCCGACAGTGCTGGCCCCGCCTGCACTGACGCGCGGATCAGGCGCCGCACCACCTCGGCCTTCGGCACGCCGAACAGCACAACGGCCGCCTGAAGCCGCGCCTCGTCGGCATCCGACAACTCGGTCCGGAGCCTCGGCTTGCGTCGCGGTTCTCTCGCGGAGCGAACCATCGGCGCTCCCTTCCTTCCCGTTCGCGCGGCTCTGCCGCTATTGCGCGTCAGCGCTGTCCGACTGCGTTCAGCAGTCGTCCCCGGGTTTGGCCCACAAACCGGTATCTTGTCAACTAACATCTAATAAATCGACTGTCAGACCTCTCCCAAAGAAGGGCGTTCACGACCAGGGAAGCCAGCCCATCTCCCGACACGGATCTTCCGGATAATCTCACCGCAAGTCAGCAATGACGAAGTCCACTAATGCGGCAATACCTCAATGAACGACGCCGCCAATACCGGAATGCCATAAAAGCGTGCTGTTGTATCCGCGCATTGCCGCCTTCACACATTGCCGAAATACCGCAATGACGCATTGCCCGAGCACCGCAACGCGTGACCACCGCAACACCGCAGTCACGCACTTCCGGAGTGACGAACTGCGGTATTGCCGAATATCTATTATATCGTATGTTAGATGAGCGATTCCACGAGAAGCAGGAGGTGGGCGTGCCAAGCGTTTTCGCAGTGGCTAACCCAAAGGGCGGCAGTGGTAAGACCACGGTCGCGATCATTCTCGCCGGCGAGTTCGCCAAACACGGCTACTCCGCCGCGATCGTCGACGCCGACCCGCAGGGGTCCTCCTACCAGTGGCACGCGTCGTCCGTCGCGCGCGGGCTGAGCCCTCAGGGCGTCGACCTCGTCCGCGCACCTGACGAGGCGGCGTTGGCCCAGGCTGTCGAGCGGCTCGCCGGCTACGACGTCGTCGTCATCGACACGCCCGGTTACTATGGCGAGGTCCTAGTCCAGGCGGCGTTGCGCGCCGACCTCGTCGTGCTGCCCTGCAAGGTCCACACTTTCGACGCGTCTCAGGTCGTACGGACGATCCGCAACCTCGAGCAGCACGCCGCCACCGCGCAGCTGCCGATGAGTCAGCACCGCGTGCTGTTCAACGAGTACGACAGCCTCGACCGCAACACGCGCCCCCTGCGCGAGGTCGTCGGCTACTTCGATTCCGAGCATGTCCCGGTGTGCGCGACGGCGCTCTACCGTCGCGTGACCTTCCGCACGATGACCAGCGGCTTCGGCACGCTCTACCAGATGAGCGACAAGGACGAGTCCGTGCGCAAGGCGCGCTACAACGCCGACCAGGTCGTGCGCGAGCTGCTCGCCGCGAGCCAAGGCTCCGCGGATGACACCGCAGCATGAGCGACGGCGCGCCGAGTGAGAAGCCGGATCGGCCTCCCCTGCCCCGCGACGCGTTCCGCGCGCAACGCGTTGGCACGCCGCCAGGACAGAGGCCCCCGCTACAGCCCGTCGTCGTCACCCCGGCCTATCATGACCCGGTCACGCCGGCGCCGCCTGCGCAAAGGAGGTTGTCGTCGGAGACGGGCGAGCCCGACCAGCCGAAGAAAGCGCCACGGTCGCCGCGCGACCGCAATCGCAATCCGTTCGAGGCCTATGGCGAGCGCGCGTCGTCGCGGCCCTACGCGCTACGCCTGCCCGACGCCATTGACCTCGCGCTTCGCCAGCTCGCCGCCGAGGAGCGCACGCAGCCTTTGCGCATTGTCGACCGCGCAATCCACGACCTCTTGAAACGGCTCGGACGTTTGCCGCCCGTCGACGGGCAATAGCCGTCGGCGAGGAAAAGCGACCGCGCAGTGATGACCGGTCTCTATGCACCTTCGTCCGGGAAGGAAGGGGTGGGTGGGGTGCGCGCAGCCTCGGACTTTTGGCGCTGCGTGGCGCCGAGCGCCATCAGCATGGGCCACACGGAGAACTGGCCGGCCGAGGCACGTCGCGCCAACGTCCTCAGGTAGCCGCCGGGGTTCCTGATTGCGCTGCCGCGTTGCAGGATAAGGGCGAGCGTGACGCTCGCCAAGCCAGGCCCCATTGCAACGCAGGTTTCCTCCCAAGCGCTCGGGCTGACGCCGAGCAACGGGCGCACGATCGCCGCGGTGTCGGTGACGTCGCGCGCCGTGCGCAGACCCTCGCGCGCGTAGTCGACGAAGTCGGGGCACCTCTCGGCGACCAGCCGCACCGGGACGGGGAGCGCAGCGTCGCCCTTCGGTTCGGCTTGACGGGGCTCGCCGGCGCCGTAGCTGCCTTCGGATGCCGGACATTCCGTTTCGCCGGTCGCGTCGCGAGGGGGCGCGTCCTCGATCTGATTCTCCAGAATGTGGAGGATCCGTTTCGATAGCTCGGCCAACGCGGCAGCGAGCGGCTCCAGCGTCTCTCTGCGCGCGGCCCGCGGCCGGCTGTCGAGCAGTTCCCTGTACTCGCGGTGAAGCGCCGGAAGGCCGGCGTCGACGTGCTGCTCGACGCCGAACGACAGCATCTTCGCGATGTCGCGGCGGGCAAGCGTAATCTGCTCGCGGAGCGCGTCCACTGCCCGGCGCTCTTCAATGGTACGGGCGGCTCGGCCAGCCAGCTCGTCCGCGCTCGCCACGAGCGGGCTGAGGTCGAACCCGAAAGTCTGCTCGATGCCGCCGCCCGGCGCGCGCCTCACGTAGCGCTTTCCGTTGGGGCTGTCGCGGCGAAGGATGAGCCCGGCGTCGACCAGGGCAGCAATGTGTCTGCGAAGTGTCGAGGCGGGAATGCCGTGCGCCCGCACCGAGAGCTCCCGGTTCGAGGGGAAAACCACAAGGTCGTCCGACCCGAGCGTGAGAACCGTGTCCGGGTGGAAGCTCAGCAGTGCATTCAGCACCGTGAGCGATCGGTCGGAGAGCCGGAGCTCCGCCCTCGCCTCGCAGACGTGGCGGAACATCCTCCACTTGTGTGCAGCCTTGCCGGCGCACAGCGTGACGTTTCGCTGCGCGCGCAGCGCAGTCGCGGACAACGGCCGCGGCCCGAAGGGGGCGGTTGGATTGAGGCCAGGCATCTGCATTCGCGTCCTCTCTTCGCGAGAGCGCGTGGCAAACAAAGACCGTGGCGTGAAAACGCGCGAGTCTCTTGAACTGTCGGGTGGCGCGGGCTAGGATGCTGTAGCGTTTACGAGGCACCGCTGGCGATTGGCGTCGCCAGCCCGCTGACCCTCTTGGGAGACCCGGCTCTGCCGGGTTTTTCTTTGTCCGAGCGCGCTCCTGTTGGTTGAATCGAATCCGTCTATTATATTGAATGTTAGACGGCAGTCCAACGTGTGGGTTATACGCCCGCACCGCAGTGACGACGTCGCATCAGCGAGGGACGCGAGCGACTCGATGAACACGAAGGTATCCGGCCGGAAGGCCGCTCACGCGGCTCACGGCAACACGCTGCTTATTGCGTTCCAGGACGCTCTCGAGTGCCTGCGCAAGGAGATGGGCCTCACCCGTTGCGCCTTCGCGGAACGCCTCGGGATTCCAAGGTCGAGCTACTTCCACCTGATGACCGATGCAGCGAACCCAAGTCTCGACTACATCGAGCTCATAGCCGAGCGCGCCGGCGTCGAGCCGATTTCGTTCCTGGGTAAGGCCGGCCAGAGCGCGCGCCGATTCGGTGTCGGCGCGCGCTAAGTCGAGTCGCCTCAACAAGAAATTCGCTTGGTCAATGTCCAATATTCTAGACTTTGACACAGAGGTGTGGTGATGCTGGAGCGTGCCCAACGCGTAGCAGAGCCGGCCGAGATGTCGCCCGTCCGAAAGCCTCAGTCTCTCGATCACTCGGTTCTGAACGAGATGCTGGCGATTCGGATGCAGCAGCTCGAGATCGAAAATGGCGGCGCGGAGGCATTCCTGGCCAAGACGGGGCTCGCGCGCCACACCTATTACACGATGGTCCGCGGCATCGGTAATCCGACGATCCGCACGATCGAGCGCATCGCGACGAGCCTGAACATGAGCGTGTTCGAGCTCTTGGGCTTCGACGTCGCCGACGCGCGGCGCGCCCTAGAGAAGAGCGGCGTGAACTACGATGAGCTGATGTCGGCGATCACCAAGAAGAATCGCGCCGATCGCGCGCTGGCGCGTCAGACGCGATCACGAAAACTGCCGTCCTGATACTCAAGGTGGAAGGGACCGGGGAGGCTCGCGCCTCCCCGTCTCTGGCTTAGGTGGCGGGCCGCTCGGCGGCTTGGGCGAGCTTGCCGAACTCGAGGCCGATCAGGTCGACGGTGTAGATCCGTTGGCCGTCGCGCTCGTAGCTATTCTGCCGAACCCGGCCGCGCACGTGCACCAGGTCGCCCTTGCTGACGTGCTCGTTCACGTAGTCCTGGATCGACTTGGTGAAGATCGTCACCTCGTTCCAGTGCTGGTCGTCCTTCCACTCGCCGCCCTTGTCCTTGAAGGGATAGTTGGCGCAGACGGTGACGCGGACCGTCTTGCCGACCTGCTTGATGGTCCCGACGCGGCCGATGAGGGTGAATTCGGCGATGTTGCGCATAGTCTCTCTCCATCTTTTGGGGCTGCGCCCCGTTGCGATGGCGATCCGTGATGGCCGGGAAGACGGCACAGAGCCGAAGCCCGCGAGACGCGGGCGAAGGGCGAGCGCAGCGCTGCGTCCCGTCAGCCCGTCAATTTTGGCGCCGCAGGCGTGTGCGCGAGGAATGCCGACGGGACCCGCAAGCGGGTGGCGGCAGGGGAAAATTCTCGGGCGAGGGGACCGACGTGCCGGCGACGGCCATAGGAATCCAGCCATGAAACCGGGAGCGCTGCCCGACGGGGAGAAGCGAGCAATCGTCGCCGTACCACCATTGCCCCGCGCCGGGCCAAAGTTCGGCAGCAAGAACCCGCGTAGTCGATGCCAATCCATCGAGGACGTTGCACCAGCGAGAAGACGCCGCGCTGGATTTCGGGGCGATCCAAGCAGTCGACGGCACACGGAACGCACCGAGCAACAATGAGCGACCGCCGCGTGCCTGGCCGAACGGCAGAACAGCAGCGCAAACAGCCCGGGCACAACCCGAAGCCAGTCCGCGAAATTCCGGCCACGCCGTCGCGAACGTCGAACCGACCCGCCAGCATCGGGCGCGCCCCTCCCCTCGAGACCGCCACGCCGTCACGCCGATCGTTTGGTGCGCAGTTGCGCGTTGATCTGCGACATCAGGATCGGCCCGAGCGAGAACTCCCCGGCCCGCGCCTTCTCGGTCAGGCCACGCAAATAGCCGCCGGCCGATCGAATGGCCGCGCCGCGCTGCAGGATGCACGCCACAACCACGGCCGCCTGCATTTCGCCCATCACGGCTTGCGCCTCCTCCCAGGCGCTGGGGCTGATCCCGAGCATCGACCGGACCACCGCCGCCGTCGCCAGGAGGTCCCGCCAGTTCGAAATCCCGCCTCTGCCGTAGTCGGCGATGTCGGGGCAAGCCTTCATCACCAACCCAAGCGGATAGGCCGTCTCGGCAACCCTCGGCGTTTCAGGTTCTGGCACCGTCCTCGCAGCCCGGCTTCCTCGAAAGCCAGGTTCAAGATCAATTAAGGGGTCTGGATTTGAATTCTGTATATGGCGCTCACTTCGGGACTCATTGGCGCTCATATCTTGTGTTTTGACGTGGCTTTCCAGCAAGTTGAGGACATCGTCCGCGAGTTGCGAGAGCTCCTCGGCCGCCGCCTCGAGCTGGATGCGGGTCGCTGTGCGCGGAATCCCCTGGACGATCGAGCGAAAGTCGGCGTGGACGTCTGCCCAGTCCACAGGCCCCTGCCCTCCCCTGCGCGTCGAGACGCCCTCCTCGATGGCCGTCGCGATCATCTTGGCGATGTCGCGCCGGCACAGTGTGATGCGCTCGCGTGCGAGCTTGATGGCACGGGCTTCAGCCTCCACGGCCGCCGCCAGGTTCTCGAACTCCTCTGAGCGGACCACGAGCGGCGAAAGGTCGAAGCCGAACGCTAGCTCGATCTCGCCCGATGCGCCCTTGCGCGCGTAGCGCTTGCCGTTGGGACTGTCGCGGCGGACGATCAGTCCAGCGTCGACCAGGACGGCGAGATGGCGTCGCAGCGTAGACGCCGGCATGCCGTGCGCGCGAAGCGACAGGTGTTGGTTCGACGGGAAGACGACGAGGTCGTCCTCGCCCGTCAACGCGGTCTCGGGGTGGAACGTGAGAAGCGCATTCAGCACCGAAAGCGCGCGCTCCGTCACGCCGAGGCTCGGCCGCGCCCGGCAGATCGCCTGGAATATCTTCCACTTGTGTACGACCTTCTCGGGCGAACGCGACGATGCGGCGATCTGCGTTGCCACGTGGGCGAGCGTCAGCGATCGCCGCCCAAAGGGCGTCGTTGGGGTATGTGGTTCCATGTCTTGCCCTCATGCGGGCAAAGGAAATCTGCTCGCCGAAACGGCGCCGTCTCTCACGAGAGACTTGACTGCGATTCGCGGAAGTGATTCTCTATCAGTCGCCAAACTAAGACAGAGGCTTCCGGGACGGTGACGTTTCGGGGGCCTTTTTCTTTGCCTACGGTTCCTCTCGTGTTGTCAGGGTACGCGGTTCACGCATCTGCGCGGCGCTTGAATGCCGCATAGATCTCGGGCAGCTGATCGACGAGATACGCTCCGAAGTCGGGTGCGTGACGATTGTCGATCGTGAGGCGGGTTTGATCCTTGGCGCGCTCGATGCGCGCAACCTGCTTTCCATCGTCAGATTTGACGATATACGTCGCTGGCTTCTTCGGACGGCGAACCAAGGCCTTCAACACTCGCTCGAAGCGGGCATCGCTCGGGCCAGCCTGAAAATTTGCATCGGAAACCACGTCACGCCATTTTGTATCGCCCTGCTTCACCAGCGTCGCCAACTGCTCCCAACGGGGGCGCCCGACCTTCGGGGCCGCGCCAATAGCGATGATGAGGTCTTCGGGAAGCTCTCTGACAAGAGAAATCATCGTCGACAGATTTCCCTTTGGCACCGAGAGCGCTGACATGATTGCCGCACGTGCAATGCCACGATCCTCAAGTCTGGCCGCGAACAGCGCGCGCTCGATGAACGAGAGATCCTTGCGATCTGTATTCTCTTTGCCTTGAGCGACGACCAACTCTTCGTCGCTAAGCTCGCGCACAATCGCCTTAACGGGCCGACCGAGGGCACGAAGGGCTGCGACCCGGCGATGTCCATATGCGGCCTGGTAGCGTCCGGGAGCATCGATTCGCGGACGCACGAGGATCGGAACTTGTTGCCCATCCTCCGACAGTCCAGCCTTGAACGCCTCGAACTCGTCTCCATCGCTGACATTAAGGCGATCGCGTATGAACGCGGGATCGACGAGATTCGGATCGATCTCGACAACTTGAGCGCCCGATGCGAGTTGCGCCCGTAGCGCCTGGGCCTCGTCCGCATCGTCGGACAGGCTCTTCAGCGAGAGACCCATCGCTTTAAGCGAACCGGATGACACCGGCGGGCGCGTCGGCCGATCTTCGCTCGGGGCGGTTGGCCCGGTGATCGGCGCCATCATGGCCTTCAGTTGGTCGCGGCGCTTGTTCACGTCGCCCTCCCCCAAGCCTCAAGGACAAGGCTCTCAATTTCGGCATGGACAGTATCGAGCGCCTCGATCGCCCGGTCGTAGGTGCTGCGGGTAAAATTCTCGCGGCCGATCTCGTAAAGGGTCTGCTTCGTCAGCCCGGCGTCTGCAATCGCAGTCGACTTAAGGATCGGGGTCGTAAGGACACGCTCGCCAAACAAGCTTCGCATCAGGCCGACGATTTGGCCCTGTGGCCCGTCGGAAGGCTCGTATCGCGTGATCGCGTACCGGAAGAAGTCGTAGTCAGCGTCCCCCCCGGCCTTCTCGACAACGTCAAGGAGGCTGGAGGTCATGTGCAAGAACTGGGACATCGACGCGACGTCTAGCATTTGCGGATGAATGGTGACGAGGACGCTCCTCGCGGCGCAGAGCGCCGAGAGCGTAAGAAAGCCGAGCGAGGGCGGGCAGTCGAGTATTACAACGTCATACCGATCTTCTACCGAAGCTAACGCCGTAGCGATGCGGGAGAAAAACATTCGGTCGGAGCTACGGCGGCCCTCGGCGAGTACACGTGGCGTGTCGTGCTCAAATTCCTGAAGCTCCAGATTGCCGGGAACGATATCGAGACCGGCGAAGTAGGTCGTCCGGATAACGTCGCTCATCGGGCGTTGCTGGTCGTCGTAGCGGATCGCGCCGTAAAGGGTGTCGTTCTCTTGTAGGTCGAATTCCGGCTGCAATCCGAAAAGCGCCGACAACGAAGCCTGGGGGTCTAGGTCGATGGCGAGAGTGCGGAACCCACGCATTGCGAAGTACTGCGCGACATGTGCGGCAGTGGTTGTTTTGCCTGACCCGCCCTTGAAGTTGGTGACAGCAATCACCTGGAGATGATCGCCCTTGCGACGTGTCGGCAGATATGTCGGCTTCGAGCGGGCGAGCGTTCGCCGGACCTCGTGAATCTGTTCGAGCGTAAACAAGCGGCGCCCGCGCGCATTCTTTTCAGTTTCCGGAACGTCACCGGAGATCGACAATTGACGAATGTATGCGTCGGTGACGCCAACCAGCTTGGCGGCTTCACCCGACGTGAATTTGCGCAGCTCCTTTTGAGCCGCGGGAGGGAAGGCGCGAGTTCGCAGCTCCTTCAGCTGCGCACTGAGCAAGTCGGCGTCCGACTCGATCAACCGAGTCAACGAGCGCACCTTTTTTCCGGTGCGATGACTTGGGTCAATTTGTGTTAGCTCTGTCATCTACGCTCGATGCCGCTATTTCTCGTGTCGAGCGTAAATTCTCTTGTTCGTCCGAGTCGGTCAAGCGATTTAGAGTTAACGCGCATTAACCATTGTGGCGGAATGGTCGGGCCGCCGCTAAAGCATACGCGAGTCGCATTGCATCGGTCTGGAGCCGCTGTGCGGTCGTGCGCTGCCACTCAATTTCGAGGACCGTCCTGAAGAGTTCTCAGCTGAGAACTTTCCCGCTAGACGCCCGATAGGCGGATTGCCGAAATCTGTTAGCGAGTTTCGGACTGCGCGGCGAAGGGTGACGCGCCCGAGGCGCGCCTTTGCAGCGACGTTGGGGAAAGACGGAACCGCGGTAGTTCTCAGCTGAGAACTTTCCCTTCGTAACCGCCGTCCATCGACTTCGGCACGAAGCGATCGACACAGGAAGAGGCGCCCCTTCACCGCAGGTTCGCGCGACATTTCGCGCTGTGAGCGGTCCTCACACTAGATCCCAAGGCGGGCCGCCCTGCCCTGCGCGCGCTCTGCCTCGTTGTAATAGCTCGCAGCCTGCTGCACAGACCGATGCTGCGACTGCTGCATTGCCTCGGGCAAGCCAATGCCCTGGCGCGCCGCTTCGGTGAGGTACCCTGCCCGCAATCCATGCGCAGCGAACTCTTTGGGGTCAAGCTCAGCCATCGTGCAGCGCCGCTTGACGATCAGATTGATCGATTGGGGGGTCAGCGCGCGCTCCTCGATCGCCTCCCAACGGTCGATCGCGCGGAAGATCGCGCCTTTCCGGATATCAGCTCGATCGAGCCACTCCCGCAACGCCTCGACCGGCGGGCCGACCAGGNACACCCTCCCCACGTCATCAGCGTCGCCGGTTTTCGTGCGACCGAGCTGGATCGAGATGCACGGCAGCGTCGCCGAATTCGGGTCGAGCGGATCAAGCGGCACCGCCGGCTCCTCGCTCAGCTGCTCGATCCGCAGCCGCGCCACCTCGCTGCGCCGCCGCCCGCCGGAGGCGAAGGCCAGCAGCAGAATCGCGAGGTCGCGCGTGTCGGCGAGTCGGTCCGTCGCGCAGGTCGCGGCCAGGCGGTCGAGGACGTCGCGCGTCACGGCCCGCTTGCTCTTGCGCCGGCGCGGCCGCGGCGAGGCCCTCACCGCCAGGCGCACGGCCGACCGCACGGCGGGAGAGCCAAAGGGCCCCTCGATCCCCTTCCACCGGTGCAGCGTGCCCCAGCTCGCCAGGCGCCGCTTCACGGTGCTCGGCGCATGCGGGCCGGCGCTGCGCAACAGCCCCTCCCCGCGCAGCGCCTCGGCGACCGCCGCCGGCATCCCGTGCCGGGGGTCGGTTTCGCGCTGCGCCAGATCCCACAAGTGATGCGCGACGAACTTCAGCGCCAACGCTTCCGTCGCCGGCCACGGCAGCGGCCCGCCGGTGGCGGCCGCCGCCCAGCCTTCGAGATAAGCCAGATCCGATGCCAAAGCCCGCAGGCTGTTTTCGCCCATGCCCTCGCGCGCGAGGTGCTTGAGCGTCGCGACGTCGTCGTCCGTGAGCAGTTGCGCGAGGCGATCGCGCCGGTCCATCGGCAGGATGGCCGAAAGCGTGTCGAGCTCCAGCGCGCGCCTGGATTCGGCGTTAAGCGATCGGCCTTTGACAATGTCGTCCATGGTACGCCTCAGAATCCGTAAGATCGCTCGGCCCAGCGCAGTAGCACCGCTGCATCCGCGTCCGGCAGGCGGACGCGCTGCGCCTTGAGGCCTTCCGCGATCGCGAGGCCGACATCGGGCTCGACCCAGTGGCCATGGGTCATCAGAAAGAACCAGCCGAAGGGCAGGCCGACCTCACCGTCAACCGCCTCGATCCGGTCCATCAACTGGTGAACCGACGTCTCTGGTGTCAGCAGGAGCCGCTCTCGTGGCATCTTCAGCGGCCGCGGGATGAAGCCCACTTCGCGCTCGCCTTTGTAGGTATAGTCGCGGGCGTCCAGCGCCCAGTGCGCGAAGACGCGCTGCGGCCGGGCGCTCGAGTCCTCCCAGTCTCGGAAGAAGCGCAGCTCGCGCGGCACGAACTCGAAGTAGTCCGGCACCAGGTTGAGGAAGGGGGTCTCGCGCGTCGCGCCGCCCGGTCCGGTCTCCCGGACGACGCGCCGCTCCATCTCGGGCCGCTTGGCCTCGCGCTTCTCGCGCTCGATGCGGCAGCAGCGGTCGAGGAAGCTGCGGACGTGGACGAAAGCGCTGCCGGCGCGGTCGAGGAGGCGGTAGACCGGACCGGCGAGGCGGTCCGTGTCGNGCAGGGGATCACGGCGCGGCCAGCTCGGGTCGAGCAGTTCCTGCTCACCCCACGGGCGGTAGTCCGGGTTAACGACCGGGCCGGCGCGCCACTCGACCTCGCGGCCGAGCGCGATCTGAATGTAGTCGGCCGGAGCGGGGCCGGTCGGCGCGAAGACGAAGGCGCTGGCGCCACGCCACTCGGTGATCTGCAGGCCGGTGTCCTTCAGGCGCTCCCAGGTCGCCTTGACGTCGCCGCCATCCTTGGCGAGCTCGCCCGTCATCCACGGCCCCAGCTCGCCGACGCGCGTGCCGTCCGGCTGGATGACCGACCGGGTGTCGCGCCAGTAGTCGTCGTCGAGCCGGGCGAGGCTGAAGTCGAAGCCAGGGAAGGCGGCGGCGAGGGCGGGGACGAGGTCGGCGTCGATCGAGGCCGGGTCGAGGCCGGCCAGTGCCGCTTGGATCGAGGCCGAGTCGGGCAGGCGGACGGGAGGAAGGGTCATGGCAGGACCTCTTGCGGGATTAGCGGGATTTCCGTATATTCCGGAACGAAGGAGAACCGACCATGGCTTCCACCGTGACCGCCGCCGAGGTCTCCAAGAACTTCGGCGCCTACCAGGACGCCGCCGTGCGCGAGCCGGTGGTGATCACCAAGAACGGCAGGCCGCGCACCGTGCTGATGGCCTACGAGGACTTCGTGCGGCTGTCGAAGCGCGACCGCCGCGTCCAGCGCACCATCGACCTCAGCGACGCCGAGATCGCCGCGGTCGAGGCCGCCGAGATGACGCCGGACCCCGACCAGGTCGGCGCCTCCGCCAAGCAGACCGCCGGCTGAGAGGTGCTGCCGACCGACATCAGGCTCGGCTGGGTCTTCCGCTATGCCTATCTTTGGGACTGGCAGCACCGCGAGGGCCGGGAGGAGGGCGACAAGGACCGCCCGTGCCTGGTGCTGGCGATCGTCATGACGACGGAGGCGGGCGATCCGGTCGTGCGCGTCCTGCCGATCACCCACACGCCGCCCACCAATGCGGCCGACGCGATCGAGATCCCGGCCGACGTCAAGGCGCGCCTGCGGCTCGACGCCGAGCGCTCGTGGATCGTGCTGACCGAGAGCAACCGCTTCACCTGGCCGGGGCCGGACCTGCGCAATATCGACACCGAAAGCGGCTATTATGGAGCCCTGACGCCGGGCCTGTTCGCCGAGGTGAAGCGCCGCTTCGTGGCGATCGCCCGCGGCGAGGTCGCGACCAGCGCGCCGCACCGGAGCGTGCCGCGCACCGAGTGACGGCCGCCGGCGGCGGCCGAAGGCGTCCGGAAGAGGGCAGGGGGCTGGCAGCGGCGGCGTCCTCGCGTCGATCGGAGGCCCGGCGGGCGTGATTCTCCAGGCTGAGGGCGGCCAGAATCGCCGATTTGCGATTCCGTGTCCAACACTATCGATAAGGGGTGGTTATCGATAGTCAAAAGGATGCGAAAGCGAATATCGCTATGACGGAAGCTATGCTCGTGATAGCTTCCTTTTGACCGATTCCGCTCAGAGTTATCAAGACGTTGCAGTCCGGCTACGAAATTCCTGATCCGCTGCCCTGGACCCATATCGCCGGACGGCTCGCGGCCGCCGAGGATGCGCTGGCCCGGCTCGACGAGCGCCTGGCCAAAAGCCCGATCCGCGACGGGTGGATCGCCCGCACCCACTTCACTGACGCCTGCGCCAGTCTTTGGCTGGAAGGCGAGCTGGTCCACCTCGACGATCTCGTCCTCCACGATGCCGGCATGGACATCCGCGCCCCGACCCATGAACTGACCCGCGCCCACGCCGTGCTGCGCACGCGCCGGCGCATCGCCGCGGCCAACCCCGACTGGGCGCTGTCGGCGGCCGGCCTCGCCGGGCTGCGGGGCAGGGGAGGGCAGGGCGACCGGGAAGCGGAACGGCTCAACCGGAGTGAGGAAGAGGATGAGGCGCGCGGTCCGGAGGACGAAGACAGCGACGCTGATACCGGCGAGGCGTTTCGCGCGGCCCTGACCGACGACCGGCTGGCCGACGTCTTCGCAGCCGTGGACGCCGCGATCGCCCAGGCCGATCGCACGCTGGCGGGCGAAAGCAATGGGCGGCGCCAGCCCCAGCCCGAGCGGGACCCGCTGGTCTACGATCTCGACTGGGACGAGGACGAACGTCTCGACGCCTGGCGTACGGTCGTCGACCAAACACGCAACCTGCCGCCGACGCTGGCGTCGGCAATCGCGGCAGACGCCTGGGCCGCGATCGAGCCGCTGCAGCATACTCCCTGGCTCGCACGCCTGCTCGGCGCCAGCCTGCTACGGGAACGCGGCAAGGCGAGGATGCACCTGCCGTGCCTGCACGAGGGACTTAAGGCGATCCCGCGCGAGCGACGGAGGCCGGCCGACAGGGCAGGGCGTCTCGCAGTCCAGCTCGAGGCGATCGCCGCCGCGGCCGCGGCCGGGCTGAAGGACCACGACCGCTGGCTGACCGCCCGCACCCTGCTGGCCCGCAAGCTCGACGGCCGCCGCTCGACCTCCTCCCTGCCGGCACTGCTCGACTATGTGCTGACCCGCCCGATCGTCTCAGCCGGCATGATCGCGGAAGAGCTGGAGATCACGCCGCGCGCCGCGCAGGACCTGGTCGGAAAGCTCGGGTTGCGGGAGGCGACCGGGAGGGGACGTTATCGAGCGTGGGGCGTTGTTTAGATGTCGCCCGACGCCGGCGATCTGCGTTGTTTAAATCAGGCAGTAACCCCATCGTGAAACGCTGCATTTGCGGTTATGATTCGTCGAGCAGGAGAAAGTAAAGTACAGCCATGGCCCGCGGGGAGTTGATGAAAAAATTGCTGGCCAGCTACGGTCGGGACGATGAGTTCCGTGCCGTGGCGGAGCAAATCATCGGCGAAGAGGAAAAGAAGAACAACCGCGTGCTGGCGCGCAGCCTGCGCAAAACACTCGAGGCTGGCCCAAGCCGCCCGAGCGGTCCGAAGGCGCTTGCGCCCCTGCTTCCGTTCCCCGAAGCGGCCGCCGACTTCATCGAGCGGATTGAGCCGCGGCACACGCGCAATGATATCGTGCTCGGGGCGACGAACGTGCNGGTGCTGCTCGGCCTGGTCAAAGAGTTTCGCCGCGCCGACGACATCCGGCGTCATGGCCTCAAGGTCCGATCCAAGCTCCTGTTCTGCGGCCCGCCGGGATGCGGCAAGACCCTGTGCGCGGAGATTTTTGCAGCCGAACTCGGTCTGCCGCTGTTCCTCGTCAAGCTCGATCGGCTGATCTCGTCCTACCTGGGGGAGACGGCCGGCAACGTCCGCAAGATTTTCGAGTTCGCGCGCAAACAGCCCTGCGTCCTGTTCTTTGACGAGTTCGACGCCCTGGCGCGCTCGCGCGACGACTCGAGCGAGCACAACGAGCTGCGCCGGGTCGTCAACAGCCTGCTGCTGTTCATCGACCATATCCAGCCGAAGGGCTTTCTGATCGCCGCGACCAACCTCGATCAATCGCTCGATCCGGCGGTGTGGCGGCGCTTCGACGAGGTCGTCTGGTTCGACAAGCCGGATCGGGCGATGATCGCCCGGTTCCTACGGCTCAAATTCAAGAACATCGCCACCGCGTTCGATCCGCTGCAGCATGCGGCGGCGCTGCAAGGCTACTCCTATGCCGAAATCGAGCGCGTCTGCACGCAGGCGGTCAAGACGATGATCATCGAGCGCCGCAAGCAGGTGCAGGCCCGCGACTTCAATCGCGCCTTGGAAGACGAGGCGCGCCGCCGGGCAGGACAGTCTCGCCTCGCGCCGCCGAGCTAGGCGCGCCGTGGCCCGATACGATCATCTCGAACTCGTCCGGCTTCCCGAGCAATTCGAGCGCCGCAAGCACGGCGGCGGCGGTCCGCCGCCTGTGCGCGATCGCGACCAGCACACCACGAAGCTGCGCGACGAACTCGAGGCTGCGACGCAGGAGCAACGACGTCGGCGCAAGCCCGAATTCGTCGATCCTTCTTTGATTTTGCGCGTGCAGATGACGGGTCCGCTTCTCGAGGAGGACTGGGAACGCCTGGGGCTCACGGTATTGTCCAGCGACGCAGATCGCACCCTCGTGCTGTTCGCGTCGAACGAAGATATGGTGGATTTCCGCGCGCGGCTTGATGCCTATCAGGGTGGCCCACCCCCCGGCCAGAAACACGCCCCCTACGTCAATTTCGTCTCCGGAATCGAAAGCATTGGATCGGTCGAGCCGCGCGATCGGATCGGTCCACGCTTGCGTGAAGAAGGATTCGCTGATGTCGCGGATTTCGTCGCACGGACATCCTATCTGGTGGACATCGAGCTTTGGGATCTGGGCGAGCGTCGCCTGCGCGAACGCAAGATCGAGGATGTCATTCGCTACGTCGAAGCACGGGCTGGCGATGTCTTCGATCGCTATGTCGGCCCATCGATCAGCATGTTTCGCGCGCAGCTGACGGGGGAGCTGTTGCGAACTCTCCTGACGGTTGAGGAGATCGCGGCGATCGATCTGCCGCCGGCGCCGGATGTGACGACGGCAGAGGCGCTCGACATGGTGCTGGCGGATGCGCCGCCGCTGAACGCCGTCGCTGATGACGCCCCGTTGATCGGCATCATCGACAGCGGCGTCAACGATCACCCATTTTTGGCGGACATCCTTGTCGGTTCGATCGGCGTTCCCGCCGAGCTCGGCACCGCCGACGTCTGGGGTCATGGCACCCGCGTGGCCGGTGTCGCCGTGTTCGGCGATCTTCGTGCGCAGCTCGACGCAGGCGGGTTACAGCGCGGCGCGCGGCTTTGTGCGGCAAAGGTGGTGAACGACCAAGGAGGCTTTGACGATCGGCGGCTCGTACCCTCGCAGATGCGCGAGGCGATCACGACCCTGAACCAGCGCTTTGGCTGTCGGGTCTTCGTGATCGCGCTGGCCGACCGCCGGCGCGTCTTCGACGGCGGCAAGGTCGGAACATGGGCCGCCACGCTCGACGGACTGGCGCGCGAGCTCGACGTCGTCATCATCGTCTCGTCCGGCAATCGAAGCCCGCGCGGCGGAAATCGCCTCGAACAGGCAGTGACGGAATATCCGCACTACCTTCTCGAGGATGCCAACCGGTTGTTCGAGCCGGCCGGCGCCTTGAACGTCATCACCGTCGGCGCGCTCGCGCATGGCGAAGGTCTCGATCCCGATCGTGCCGACGACGTCCGCGTCCGCGCCATCACACGCCTGCATGAGCCGGCGCCATTCTCGCGGATCGGGCCGGGACCGGGCGGCGCAACCAAACCCGACGTGGTCGAGATTGGCGGCACGCTGATTTTCGATGCCGTCGTCGCGAGGCTGCGGGGAGGGGAGGACGTCGGCAGCGCCGGTGTTCTGACCCTGCATCACAGCTATCTTGATCGGCTCTTCACGGCAGGGTCGGGCACGTCCTATGCCGCGCCGCGCGTCGCCTTCACCGCCGCTCAGATCCTGACGCGCTTCCCGCAAGCCTCCGCCAATCTCGTCCGCGCGCTCATTGTAGGGTCTGCGGAAATCCCGCCGCCCGCCGGCGAGCGGCTTCAGCTGCTTGGTGGGGATGCAACGCGGGCGATTGTCGGTCACGGTCTGGTGGATCTCGAGCGCGCCGCATTCTCGGACGACGCGCGCGTGACCCTCTATGCTGAGGATGAGCTCGCGCTCGATCATTTTGCGGTCTATCGGATTCCGATCCCAGAAGCGTTCCAGGCGGGCAATGGCGAGCGCTGCATTCGTGTAACGCTGGCATTCGATCCANCGGTGCGGCACACGCGGAACGACTATGCCGGCGTCGGCATGTCGTTCCGCTTGGTCCGTGGGTGCCAGCCCGACTTGATCTTCGATCATTATCGCAAGCGTGAACAGGACGACGGTCCGTTCCCCGAACTTGCAGCGCGATATAATTGCGCTCTCGTACCCGGTCCCCAGGCACGCGAGAAGGGAACGGTTCAGTGCGCGACCGTGACGTTCAAACGTGGTGTGGAAGATTACGGAGACTATTACTATCTCGTCGTGCGCTGCGAAGGCGGCTGGGCGACCCATGTCGATCGGCAGCAATTCGCGGTCGTCGTCGAACTGCTCCACAAGGCCGAGGTCCAGCTCTACGAACGCGTACGGCAGCGGATCAGGGTCCAAGCATAGTCTAAGCTATCCGAGCAAGCGTGCCGCTCCGCGGCCAACGCCTTGCCCTTCAGATCGATCCGCTGGCAAAGCTTCGCGACGAGCCGATCGTGGGCGCGGTGTGCGAGGGCGTTCTCGCATCCAAGCCGATTTGCGCCTCGTGCATGAAGAATAGATTACTCGCCGCCTTTCCTTCGATCAGGAAAGGAGCCGCAAACTGCCGATACGACCTTTCATATTCGACTTCTTGAAACCCGAACTCATTAAAGGGCATCGTCGTTTCGCGCGTCATTGTAATAGCCTCGACGATTGTTCATCCAGGCCGAGTTTGAAAGTCTGTCTGACGGATTTTTCCCGGCTCCCGACAATGGGCGGGCGAGCTTGCGATTTCGCGGCGCTTCAAGGCGCGGATAGCAAGAACACTAACGCCTGCAATTCCATTGCGGCTCAAACGTCGGGAGGGGAATTGAGATGACGGAAATTACGCACTCCGCGACGCCGAAGGGCAACGGCTATCAGGCGACGGTGACGCTTCCGGGGGGCGTTTCGGTGAGCTCGGCGGAAACCTATCCAACGATCGCAGAGGCAATCACCGCCGCCGCGCAGAAGTTGCTCGCGATGCCAGAGCGCCTCGCGGCTTTGGATCGATCACATCCCCAGTGCGACGCATAGCTGGCTCGACCAAGAGGCGGATCGCGCCGAAGCTGGTGCGACGGATTGATCACTCCGATGAATCGATCAGACCAGATTGATTCATAGATGGCGTTGGACGCCGCTTCCGAAGGAAGCGACACTCACGACATGGCCAGCGAGGATCCCGAACAGCTCCACCTGCATCGCATTGAGCCGGACCTGAACATGCGGCGCTTCTACGCGCTTGCACTTCAGCCGACGCTGTTCGGCGGCGCGTCGCTCATTCGGAATTGGGGCCGCATCGGAACGAATGGCCAGTCGATGATGGAGACCTTCGACGAGCCGGAAGAGGCGACGGCCGCGCTCGGCCGGCTCGAGCGTACAAAAAGGCGCCGCGGTTATCGCGATGCCGACGTTCAAGCTCGCAGTTAGGGCCTTCGCGGCGCGTCACGAACGTGGCGAGGGCCCCGCCTCGCGGCGGGGCCCTCTTGTCGCCCGGATCAGTCCCGGTTCGGCCGGGACCAGATCAGCTGCAGGCCTTCCTCGCCTTCGACTTCGACCAGGGTCGCGTAGATCGGGGCCGGGAAGCTCGGATCGTCGAGCTTGACCGAGAGGTAGTCGCGATCCGTCTGTTCCGAGTGCTTCTGCCAAGCGGCGCCGAGCTCGACATTCGCCGCTGCGAAGATGCGGAAGTGCGGACCCTTGTCGGAGGGGTTCTCGATGCGGACCAGCCGAGCTTTGACGTTCAGGGTCAGGGTGCGGATGGTGCCCGTGAAGCCGTTGCCGTTGGAGGTGAAGGTGCCGATGTTAGCCATTGTCTCATTTCCTTGTTATCAGGGCCGCGCCCATCGCGACCCGATGGCGGTCGTGAGACCGGGGGCGATCGACCCGCACCCGAAGGGCTGAAACGAAGTGGAAGGCGGCCGGAGGCGGCTTTTTTGCCTCGCGATGCAAAGCCGAAGGCGGCGGAAAAAAGTCGTCGCCGGACGTTGCGGGGACAAGATCGAGAGAACGCGCAGCGTACTCGTCCTTCGGTCAGACCAGGCCAATCGGGTTCGTATTGGGAGTGGCTGTCGTAAACGCCTTGGGAATGAGGACATGCGCGTCACTATCGCTGCCGCAATCACGCCCGACGGCACCATCACGGTGCACTCGCTCTCCCGCAGGCCGGCGTCCAGCTCGCCGACCGCAGCCGCATCCCGTAAGGGACCCACGATCCCCAGCCTTCGCTCGAATGTCATGCACCTGCCCTTGCCAGGAACCCGATCGGCAGGTCGCCGCCCCTCATGTCCAACCGAGCTGATGCGTCGTACTCGCGGTCTCGCCAACGCCAGTCATAGTCAAAGGCTGGCCCTATAGATGCCTCTGCGCCGGCGGCGGGGCCACCCGCCCGACAAAGTCCACGTCGCAAGGCGTGGCCTTGGCCCGAGGGACGCAAGCGCTTCGGTCCCGATGCAGCATCATCGCCGGCCATCGCCGACAAAAAAGGGGGCTAAGCCCCCGCCGCCTCGCGCTGCCGGCGTTCCGCTTCCGCGAGCGCCTGATCGAGGCGTTGCTGCGTTTCGCGGCGCTCCTTACGCGTCAGGATGCAATGCGCAAGCTCGGCGCGGAGTTCGGCAATTTCGGCGTAGATGTCGTGAACGTTCTCCATTTGAACCTCCTTCGTCTCGATGACGGAGGAAGGGCCACCAGGCGCTGGAGGGCCGGGTCAGGGATCGCGCAGCGACCGGCAGAGCCGGCGTGCGGGGGTGCCGATTTTCTGTCGCCGCCCTGCGGGTGGCGGCGGGAAATTGGGGGATGACCGCGCGTCCTTGACGCGGTCCGACTGCCGGTATCATCGGCCGACTCTGAGAGAGAGATGGCCCTGGCACAACGGAGCGGCTGGGTTCTTCTTCCTTCCCCGGCCACGCAAAGCCGCGGTCGTCGTGAAGAATCAGTCGAGGCGCCGCGTCGCGCGGCGCCATCGGAACCGGCTCAATGAGCCGGACCACGCTCGTAAGGATCGAATTCGTGAATCAGCTCCAGGTCGTCGCTGTCGTCGAGCTCGTTCGAGGGCAGTGCGCCGTAGGCATCGCCGGATTTGAAGAGCGTCACCGGGACCATCAGGGTGCGAGCGAGCTGGAAGGCGTGGTTCTGGGCAAGGGAAAGATCGTGCGACATTTCGAAGGCTCCATCCGGAGCGGGCCAATTCCCGCTCGATGGCTCCTCGAAGGACCGCCTTCGGTCGCGATCACCGCGAAGGCGAAGCTGGAGCGGCGGCAGCTCGCTAGCCGACCCCTTGTGGGTTGATCGTGGAAGATCCGGAGGAGGGCCAGGACGCCATCGCTGCAGAGCGGGGTTGGTCCGCGGCGGTCGAGACCGACCGCATGCCGCATTCTCTTTTCGCCGGAACCTGCCGGCGATCGCCTCCAAGCCCGGGCATCACTGGCCAATCCAGATCGGGGTTGCAGCGCCACGACTACTCTTCGGTCAAGAGCAGAACACGGCCCCAACCGCCGTGCTCCCTTCCCGGAAGACGCTATCCAGCAAGCGGCCCTCGCAAGCGGCTGCCCACTGATTGAATTGTCGCGCTCGACTTGGACCGCGGTGGCGTGGATCTGTACCGTGAAGCTCGTACTGTCCGGTTTCCGCGCCGGATGCGGCGCTAGATATCAAATTGAAATACCAGCGCAAGCGTGTGCATTCACGAACAGGCGCCATGTCATGGGAGGTAAGCAATTGACGGAACAAGAGAGACGAACGAAGTGGAATGCAATGTGTGACGCCGTTGCCGATCAGATGAGGGCCTTCACTCGTCCATACGTAAGCGTTCTCGCCGGTGAAGTTGACATAGGAACTGGCACGTTCATCGAGAACAGTGATGCTCAGATACTCACCTGCGCGCACGTTGCCCGTTTTGACCCTACGGCTTTTTACGTCGATCATGCAGGGAGCGTTCAGCTTCAGCCAGGCATGTGGCGCATGGAAGGCGACCCTAAGAAGGACGTGGCGATCTCACCCTTGCCTGAGGACGAGTGGGCAAAGGTCTGTGGAAGGGCTAGTACGCTCTCAATATCGAGATTTGCGCAAATTCATGAACCGGTGAAAGACGAGCTTCTCTTCTTCAGAGGCATTGCTGGCGAGAACGCGAACTACATCGGAAATTTCGGCACCGATGTCATTCTCAGCGGCTATTGCTCGCAGGAAAAGCATGACACTGGCGACGGCGAAATTTTTGAAGTCCTATGGAAGGGAGGTCAGGCGAGTGTGACGTCTGGCACCGACAGCAGCGTTCGCGATCGCGTTCTCTACGATAATCCAGCCGGCTTTAGCGGCTCGCTGGTCTGGAACACGAGATTTGTTGAACTGGGATGCGATCTATCCACGTGGACCCCCGACGATGCGATCATCACCGGGTTGTTGCGCCGTTATGATGAAGCTACAGAAACTCTGCTTGTTTGGCGGATCGAGCACGTGCGCGCTTGGCTCTGAGAACCCTTGCCCGTTCGAAGCGGTGCTGTGACGTGGGAGTCCACTTCCGATAGGCCCCGCGCACACGCGGAGACTGCTAGGCGTGGCCTGACCCCCGCAAAAAGCGAGGTGTTCACACGCCGCACATCCCTTCGCACTCGTTGCCGAAAAGGTCGAGTTGACCGTGATCGGCGGCGGTCGACAGATCGGCAAGGTCGAGCGGCACACAGGAGCGATGCAGGAACACATCGCCACGGATGCCGCGAAGACCGGAACGCAGGGCGTGGTCGACCGCGACCGCATCAGCCCACGCCTCGCCGTCGTGATCGCGCAAATCGCGCCAGCGGGCATTGTCGTGGAACGGGCAGCCGATGCACGCGCTCTTCGGCGGGATCGGATAGCCATGGCGGTGCAGCCACGCCATGCAATCCTGCCGGCACATGCGTCGCTCGATCAGGGGAAAGCGCTTGATCTGCCAGCCTTCGAAGCTCGGCTTCGCCCGGATGACCTCGTCCGTGCTGATGCCGATCCATTGCTCGACGACAGGGAAGGAGGGCGAGCGCTTGCGGGCAAGCCCGGCGAGCTCGCGGACCTTGCGCCGGATCGGAACGATCTTGAACTCCGCCGTGCATTGCCGGCGGATCATGCCGATCGAGATGATGTCGGCCGCGCTGCGGCGTTCGCCGATCTCGATCAGCTCACCCTCATCATCCTCGTCGAGGACCGGAATGGGCGTACCGGCAGGCCTGACCGTGCGGGTGAACGCCGGAATCGATGCCCATCGACGGCCCTCGCCGGCGGCGAGAACGTGTTCGCGGATATTGCCGGCCGACACGATGTGCACGGGAAAGGGCAGGACATTTCCTGACATGAGCCAATCGAGATGCTCGTAGACGGCGGCAGGCTCCCAGCCGGTATCGGCAAAAATCGCGCAATCCGGCATCGGGCCGATTTCGCCATGGGCCGCGAGCAGCGCCATTGTCGTCGATTGGACGCCGGCGCCGAGCGAGAGCACGCGCAAGCGGATCGGGGAGGGCGAAAGCCCCTCCCCAGAAGCAGGCGGAACGTGAAACATTACGCTGCCTCCCCCTCTGCGGCTTCCGCCGGCTGGAGACCGTGCAGGAAGGCGGCGGCGCGCTGCGCGTGTGCGGCGGCCTGGAAGACCGCGCGCTTGTCGCCCTGCAGGACCTGGAGCCACGATTCCACGTAGCTTGCGTGGTCGGGCCGCGGTTCGAGCTCGGGCACGATCCCGAGGTCGGCGCAGATCAGCGCAGATCCGATTTCGGCGACGAGCTCCTCGCGCGCGCGTTCGCTGCGATCCTTCGCATAACGGCTGAGGTCGCGCCCCACGCGGCGCGAATCCGCCGTCCAATGGACATGCTCGTGGCTCAGCACCGCCACGTACGATGCAGCGTCGCGAAACGTCTCGAATGGCGGCATCTGGATGTGATCGGTCGACGGCGCGTAGAAGGCTCGCGCGCCGCCATGCCGGATCGCCGACCCCGTATTCGCGAAGAAGCGATCGGCATGATCGATCCGCTGGATCGGATCGATCGTCGGCGCCGGCTGCCGGTAGAAGTGGTCGGGCAGTCCGGCGATCTGCTCGACGTTGAAGACCGAATAGGTCTTCAGGAACGGGATGTCGCGCTCGACCTCGCCGCCATTGCCGTCGGTCTCCGTCCGGGTGAAACGGCTCGCATAGATAACGGTCGCGCCCGACTCGCCCTTGCGGACATGAGCGTCGAGCTCGATCGCCTGCTTGAACGTCATCCAGGTCGGCGAGGTGAAACCGCGCGCGAGCGCTTCCGACCAGAGCAGCAGCACGTTCATGCCACTGTAAGGTTCGCCGTTGTGGCGCAGCGGCCGCGTGATGCGCCGACCCGCGTGGCCGGCGCTCCATGGCTGGATCCAGGGCCGAACACCCTTTTCGAGATCCGCGACGATGCGATCGGTGATGCGCGCGTAGACGTCGGCGCGTGAGCCTTCCTTCTTCTCAGTCATTTTCCTGAACCTCCGCTTGGAGGTCGCGCCCATCGCGACCTCGTCACGGCGGTCCATCGCCAGGGAATTCAGGGGAGCGGCGCACCCTTGGGCCGCAACGAAGTGGAGGGCGGCGAAGCCGCTGCGCCGGGCCCCGGCCCTGGCAGGACCAAAAGCCGGACGGGCGTCGCGACGCGCACCGCCTCATTTTCTCCATTCCATCTTCTTGAGGAGCGGCCGCATGGCGGTCGTCGCCGCCGTCGTGCGCTGCGGCCGCGGCAGCGACACGAAAAAGGGGCCGGCCCCATCGGGGCCAGCCCAGCGTCGTGGTATCGAAGACGGGCGAGGCCGAAGCCTCGCCCGGTGCCATCAGCCGAAGGCCGCCAGCTGCATTTCGGCCGCCTTGCGATCGAGCGTGTGGCCGGGATTTTCGACCGGACGCTCGAAGGGCTTCCAGCGCTCGCCGACGACGTGCTCGTAGGCCGCGACGGCACCCTCGGCCGCCATGCGCAGGGCGTGCGACTGCAAGGCCATGTCAGCGGCGAACTCGCGCTTGCGCTGCGCGGTGCTGTCGAAACCGACGGGACCGTCGAGGTCCTCGTCGCGCAGGTCGTTGGACGCCTTGGCCGTCGCGTCGCGGGCCTCGGTCACCGCGCGGCTATAGAACTGGCCGGCGCCGTGCGCGGAGCCGACATAGGCGCCGACGATCCGCTGCAGATGAATCTGCATCGCTCTCTCGCCGAGGCCTTCGCTCAGGCTGTCGGCCGTCTCGACGATCATGCGCTGATGGAGATCACGGATCCCGTCGCCGTCGAGAACGGGAAGACCAAAGCTCTCGGAGATGAGCGTCGCCTGGGCGGCGTCGGGGCAGGCAAGCCTGACCATTTCGAGCGTGGTGCTCTTGCGGAGCTGGACGACCTTCGCGGGCTGACGTTGGGTGCGAGCGGCTTTGGTCATGAGAACTTCCTTTCCTTCGGTTCGCCTGAAGGCCCGGATCGGCTCCTGCCGGTCCTCCCTTCGGGTGCGATCGACCGAAACCGGCGGAATGACGGGCGTTTCAGGGTCCGGGGCGGCCGGATCGAGCGGAGCCGGTTTGCGCGCAAGCAGGGCTTCCAGCCCTCGCGCGGCGCGCGGGCCCGCTGTGCCGAGATCGGCAGCTCCGGCCGCAACGCGGCGCGGCACGCGGCCTTGAAGCGACCGGCCGCCGGTTTAAGAGCGCAACAAAACCCGAGGGGAGGCCCGGCGGGCCGGAACGCCCATCAACAAGCGAAACCGACAGGTAAGGACCTCATGTACCCGCCGCACCCCACCACCAGGCCGCCGGCCGCGACGCATGACACCCGCCGGACCGTCCGGCCGCTTTCGTGGCGGCCTGGCACCTCATCGCAGACGACCGGCACTCTCTCCCGGCTGCGCCCGCGCGCACGACTCCAGCGCCAGTCGTCTCGCCGGGTGCCTGATCGGAGGTTTCCACGAGGCGGATGCATTCCATCATCGGCAAGGTCGCCGCCGGTGTTGGAGCCGCCGGCGTTGGATGTTCTCGGCCGCGGACCAGACGCCGGCGCAGGCCAGTTGATTCCAACCTTGCCCAGGCGTCGACCGGATAGCGTCAGGGTGCGACAGCCCGCGCTCCCTCATGCGCCGTTGACAGTGGCCGGAGCGCGCCGTGCTGGCGGCGTGGGCTCTCTGCTCGACCCGCACGCCGTCGGATGCCGATCATCGCAAGATCGACGCGCCGGTTTCCGGCCACAGCGCCGAGCCGGGCCGGCATCATGATGATCCACCGTCGTGCTGATGCACGCGTGGCGGCCAGCGGGTCGGCCGTCTTCGATACCAAGGCGCCGCCGCAGCGCCTCGATTGCATGGTCCTGCCGCGCGAGCTTTCGCGCCAAGGCGTCGATTTCCGGTTGGCGCTCCGCCGTGAGCGCCGCCAGGCTCGCGCGATACCGCTCGAGGAAAGCATCCGGATCCGGCGGCTTGCCGCGACGATACCCGGACTGCCTGCGGCCGAGCGACGGGATCAGCGCCGTCATCCTCCGCGTGATCTGCCGATCGATCATGTCGAGCTGGCGCTGCGTCTGTCGCCGTGCTTCCTCCATGCGGTGGAGAAGATGACGACGATTGGAGGAGGGGATCATGCCGCCCTCCCTGGCTGCCAGCCGATAAAGTCCGACTCGCCGCCATAGACGTGGTGGCGAGCGGGATCGACCACGAAGCCGAAGCGGCCGACGCGATATTCGTCCGAGGGCACGAGGAAGCGGCGCTCCTCGGTCCCAAAGCCCCGCTTACCGCCCGGCGTCGCGACGACCTCGACAAAGCCCGCGACCTGCTTCGACGTGATCGCAGAGATCACGATCCAGTCGTGGGCATGGGCCGCTTCGAAGGCCCGGCGATCCTTCTCGTGCGATTCGCCCGGCATGAGGATGGTGCCGAAGATCGCCTCCCAGGCATCGGGCCAGCTGTCCTTGATGGTCCGCTCCGCACAGCGACGCTCGAAGGCGGTGAAGAGATGCGGAAAGGTGATCGCGACGATCGCCCACTCAGCATCTTCCTCGTACCATCCGCCGGCCGAGCGCAGCATGCGATGGACCTTGCGGTTTCGCTCGGACGAGAGCTTGAAGCCGCCATGCCCGGCAGTCGAATGCGACGTGACGCCCTCGGCGTAGATCGTCGCGCCCTGCGAGGTGCCCCAGGGCGTATGGGCACGCGAATATTCCTCGACACGGCCGAGCATCTTGCGCTCGCGCTGATGTTCGGCGTTTTCGAGCNCGCGCGCGCGAAACGCCGCCTCGTCGGCGAGCTCGCCTGAGTGCCCGTAGAAATAGGCGCGCGTCCACTCGCCCATCGGTCGCGAGAGCCTCCACGCGGTGACGAGATAGTGCCGATCGTCGCGCGCCATCGCCATGGCGAACGCCGTGTCGCCGACGAGCGCGACAGGCATGCCGTCGGCGCTTCGGCCGAAAGAAACCCCCGGAAATCCGGGGGTCTCGGTCTGAGGACGGGCAGGAGAGGGGGCGTTCATGCCGCTGTCCTCCCCTCAACGATGTCGGCGCCGACCTCGTCGGCCGTCACCTCCTGGAGCACGGCACGCGGATAGCCGTGGCGCGTCAGCCACTCGCGGGCGTCGGCCTCGTGTGTTGCGAGATAGACCAGTTCGGCGTCGTCGCCAGCGCGATCGAGGATGCGGACCGATCCGATCGCCGGGCGCTCGACGATGGTGAAGGCCAGTCGCGAGTCGAGCGAGAACGTCCGATGGACGCGGATCGCGACGACCCCGCCGGCGCCGTGGTCGGCCTCGTGCAGGGTGAAGCATGCCGAGAGCGAGAGGTTGCCGACGCCGCGCGCCCCCTGCTTGCGGATCAACCGGCCGCGACTGTTGCTCGTGTGCCAAGCCGCCAGCTTCTTGGTGAAGCGCGGCGGGGGCTGCGGCGTTCCATCGGACCAGGCGACGATGGACCCGATTGGTGCGGTGTCGAAGATCGTGTGCGCGGACATGGTGTCCTCCTTGGATAGCGCGTGTGTGGAAACGGAACCGCCGCCGGCAGGGCCGGCGGCGGGATGTCGTTTGCGAGATGAGATGAGCGGATGCGTCGCTACTCGGCCGCATCCAGGAATTCGCCGGCTTCATCATCGTCGGAGCCTGCCTCGCCGATATCGGCCACCTCTTCGTCGGCTTCATCGTCGTCGGTCGCCGTCGCGCGCGACGACAGCCAGTCGGAGAGCTTCGCCGGATCGGGGGCGAAGAGCGCGGAGGGATGGACGAAATGCCCCTCCTTGTAATGCTCGACGAGAGCTGCGCGCGTGTCCTTCACGCGCTGGCGCGGCAGGACCGGCGTGTCCTTGCACGAGCCTTCGAGCGCCGGCCGCGACAGGCACGAGAGGAAATCCTCCGTGCCCATGTTCGGCAGGAATGCGTCGGCGCCGATCATCTCGCCCGCGATGCGCGCGACGATGCCGCTGTTGGTGGTGTTTTCCCGGCACGAGAAAACGTCGACCAGCATGGTGCGGGCCGCAACACGCAGCGTGTCCATGTCGAAGGCGAGCTTGCCGTCGGCGTCGAACAGCACCGCCGCGTTCTTCGCCAGCCGGCTGTGGCCGTAGTAGACACCGCCACTCCCCGTCGTCACCGCGACGTTCTGGCCGGCGAAGGCGAGGATCAGCAGCGCCATCAGCGCATCGTCCTCGATCGGCGCGCGGCCGAGCGCTTCGCGCAGCGCATCGGTGCGGTAGTCGCCGATCATCTCGACGCCCTTGCGCGTCACGTCGGGACGCGGCCTCGACACTTCACCGACGTCCTCCGGGGCGTTATCGGTGCTGCTCGCGCCCTTGCCGCCCTTCGGCTTCTTCGCTTCGGGCATGCGGTAATGCACGCTCTGCACACGACCCTCGCGGTCGAGGTACATCGCGGTGCAATCGGACTTGGTCGGCTTGCCGTAGACGCGCTCGGCCTTCGGCGGCAGCTTCACCTCGCCCCAGTTCGTGGTTTCGGCGATGACGCCCTTCTTGGGCAGGTTCGCCGTCATCCATTCCTGCTGTGCGCCGAGGAAGCCCTCGACATTCGTGGTGTAGCGGCTGTCCTCGTCGGCCGGAGCGAACAGGTCCTCGACCCACTGGATGCCGTATGCCTGGGCGAGATCGTCGCCAAAGCTTGCATGGCGCGCATACATGCGGGTCTTCTGCAGCCCCTGCGCCACGCTCCACCACGAGACCTGCGGATCGCCCTTCGACGGCTTGTGCTTCTTCCAGACCTCCTTCTGCTCGTCGAGCGCGGCCGCCGCTATCGTGCGCAGCTGCTGCTCGTTCGGCATGTCTCCCTTGGCCATGTGATCGAGCATCGCCGGCAGGACGTTGGCGAGCAGACGCAGCTTCTTGATCTGGCGCACGGGAAGCGCGAGCGCCACGCCGATCGCCTCCTCGGTCCAGCCGAGCGCGACCAGGCGCTCGATCGCACGCCACTGATCGACCGGGTTCATGGGATCGAAGGCGATGTTCGTGACCATCGATCGCATGGCGCCGTTGTCGTTCGACGCCTCGTCGACGAGCACGTCGATTTCCTCGAGACCCGCTGCGATCGCCTGCTTCACGCGGCGATGTCCGGCATTGATGATGTAGCCGTTGCCGCCGCCGGCTTCGGGCGTGATGACAGGCGGCTGGACGATGCCGACCGCCTTGATCGTGGCGAGCAGCAGCGCGTCGGCCTGCGGCGTCGATTTCGTCTGGCGCAGGGGGTCGGGATTTTCCTTCAGCGCTCGCGGATCGACCTTGATGAGTTGCATGGGAATGCTCCTTTTGGGGTTGCGGACCGGCTTCCCGGCCCTCTCTCGTCTTCTTCCCGAAGACACCTCCCGGCCCGCGGAGCGGGCGAGCCGGTGCAACTGCGGCCGAGCATCCCTGCCCGGCAGGACCAGCAGGGCCAGAGCCCTGCGCAGGACGACGGGCCGGGATCGCGCAGGCGGCGGTTGAGCGTCAGCGTCGACGGCCCGCCCGATCTGCGAGCGGGCATTTCCACCTCTTTTCCTCTCCTTTTTCCATTTCAGGCGGCCACCGCCATCTCGCCGCCGCTTCCATCGTCCTCTGCCAGCGCCTTCTCGACCTCCGCGAGCTGCCGGCGCTTGTCGGCGAGCTCGCCCGCGAACGCGAATTCACCGCCGTCGCGCGATGCATAGGACGCCAACCGCCGCCGGGCATCACCAAGGCGCTGGGACATACACTCGCGCTCGCCCTCGAAGTCGTCGATCGCGTGCTCAAGGCGAGCGGTGGCGCCAAGCGGCGTCACCGTCACCGGCAGCTCGATCTCATAGTCGGCGCCGGTTCGCTGCAGCATCGTGGTGTAGCGGTAGCCATCGCGGCCGAAGCGCTCGCCGCTATATTCAAGGTCGAAGCCGCCGATCGATGCGATCACGCTCTCGCCCTCCTGCTGAAGCTGAACGAGCGTCAGAATCTCCTTCAGGAGCGCCCGGCCTGCGAGCTTGCGCTCGCCGTAGCGGTCGCCCGTCACCGTCATGGTGAAGGCGTCGCCCGAGGTCGGGATGCGACGCGCGATGTCCTGGCCGATCTCACCGATGCGGCGCGTCGAATATTCGATGTCGCGTTCGGCGTCGCGAGTCTGGCGGCGCACCGCGTGCTGATCGTCGATATGGGCAGCGCGCAACCGCTCGAGCCGTGCGATATCGGCTTCGAGGCCGGCCTTCTGCATCAGGCGCGGATCGCCCGACGCGATCGCCTTGGCCATCGCGAACTGATTGGCTTGGCTCTCGCCCATATCCTCGAGCCGGCGGATCGAGGTGTCGCCGGAAAGGGCCGCCGCGATGAAGCGGGCCTTACGCTCGTTGTTCTGCCACATCTGCGCGTCGAGCGAGCCCTCGGTCGCATAGGCGAAGATATCGACCTCGTCGTGCTGGTTGCCCTGGCGCACGATGCGGCCCTCGCGCTGCTCGATCTGCGACGGCAGCCACGGTACATCGAGGTGATGCAAGGCCTTCAGGCGCAGCTGCGCGTTGACGCCGGTCCCCATCGTGTCCGAGCTGCCGATCAGGAAGCGGACCTTGCCGGCGCGCACGTCGCCAAAGAGGCGCTGCTTCGCCTCGGACTTCTTGAAATCCTGCATGAAGGCGATTTCGGACGCCGGTACGCCCATGCGGACAAGCTCGTCGCGGATCCAGCGGTAGGCCGAGAAGCCGCGCGACTTCTCGACACTGATGGTGCCGAGGTCGGAGAAGATCATCTGCGCCGCGCCGGGCAGTTCGAACGGCTTGCCGTCGGAGCGGACATAGGTGCGCTCAGCAGTGTCGCTCCAGATGCGGAAGGCGTTGCCGACGAGCTGGTTCAGCTTGTTTTCGGCTTCGTCGTCATTGTCCGGGTCCACCAGGCGCAGATCGATCGCCGCATGCCGGCCATCGGTGATGACTGACAGGAGAATGTCGTCGCCGGGCTCGGGTGCGCGGTCGCGTTCCTCGATCGCCTTGATGCGTTCGCCAAGCAGCGTCTGGTAGCGTTTGAACGCCGCCGACGGCTTCGCGGTGAGGATCTGCCGCTTGCCGGTCGAGATCGCCGGCACCTTGACGTACTGGCGCAGGTCCTCCGGCATGACGACGTCTGCAAAGGAGCGGAACATCGCGATCAGCTCCGGCACGTTGACGAAGGTCGCGAAGCGCGTGACCGGCTTGTATTTTCCAGACGGCTGCAATTCGAGCTCGGTCGTCACGTCGCCGAAGGTCGACGCCCAAGCATCGAACTCGTGCAGGCCGCGCTCGCTCAGCGCCACGTAGCCGAGGTAGCGCTGCACCGAGAACATCTCGCCGAGTGTGTTGGTGATCGGGGTGCCGGAGGCGAGCACGAGCGCACGGCCCGGATTCTTCATGTCGACGTAGCGCGACTTGACGAACAGATCCCAAGCGCGCTGCGAGCCGTTCGGATCGACACCCTTCAACGTCGACATGTTGGTCGCGAAGGAAAGCTTGCGGAACTCCTGCGCCTCGTCGACGATGATCTGGTCGATGCCGATCTCGGAGATGGTGAGCAGGTCGTCCTTGCGCGTCGACAGCGCCTCGAGCCTCTCCTTCAGGCCCTCCTTGAGCCTTTCGAGCCTCTTTCGCGAGACGCGATCGTCGTTTTCGACCTTGGTCAGCAGCGTCTCGTAGAGCTCCAACTCGTCCTGGATCATCTGTTGCTCGAATGCCGATGGCACCGAGATGAAGCGGAAAGCCGAATGGGTGATGATGATCGCGTCCCAGGTCGCGGTCGCGGCGCGCGACAGGAAGCGGTGGCGCTTGTCTTTGGTGAAGTTGGTTTCGTCGGCGACGAGGATGCGCGCGTTCGGATAGAGCGCGAGAAATTCGCGCGCCGCCTGCGCCAGGCAGTGCCCGGGCACGACGAGCATCGCCTTGGCGATCAGCCCAAGCCGGCGCTGCTCCATGACGGCGGCCGCCATCGTCATGGTCTTGCCGGCGCCGACAGCGTGCGCGAGATAGGTCGATCCCGCCGAGATGATGCGCCAGATGCCACGTTTCTGGTGCCCATAAAGAACAAAGGCGCCAGAGGCGCCGGGTAGCTTCAGATGCGATCCGTCGAAGGCGCGCGGCGCGATGTTGTTGAAGCGGTCGTTATAGACCCGCGCCAGTCGATCGGTGCGATCAGGATCGGACCAGATCCAGCGCTGGAATTCGTCCTTGATCTTTTGCAGCTTCGTCTTCGCCGCCTCGGTGTCGACGACGTTGAGGACGCGGCGCTCGCTGTCGCCGTCCTTCACGGTGTCGAAGATCTGCGGTACGCGGCTGTTCAGCGCGTCGGCAACGAGCTCACCCGCGTGGCGCCGATCGGTGCCCCATTCGGATGTACCGGCCGCCATCCAGCCGAGCTGGCGCGCCTCCACCGTCCACGATGCGAGCTCGGGCATGTGGTGGATCTTGATGTCGGCGCCCATCGTCTCCTTGACGAAGGCGACGACGTCGGCGGCCGGAATCCACGGCGCGCCGAGGCGCGCGGTGATGTCGGACGGACTGAGATCGGCAGGCTGGACGCCTTGCAGCGCAGTGACATTGCGCTCGTACTCGGCGTCGAGCGCGGCCGCCGCCTCGGCCGTCTTGAGCTTGTCGCGCACAGGACCCGACAGATAGGCGTCCGCGGTCTGCCACGAGCTGTCGGTCGGATCGCGGAAGATGGCGCTGCCGAGCTCGGCGACGACGTCCGCGCATTCGCGATGCAGCAGTTCGGCGATATGGTCGAGATCGAGGTGCCCACGCTCGTTCAACACCACGGCGAGCGAGTCCGCCGCGCTGGTGATCACCGGCGCCGCCGGCGGCGCAATCACGCGCTCGGTAAAGATCGGCCCGGGTTTGGCGGTGTTGGTCTCGAGGTCGTAGTCCTCGATCGAGGCGACCAGCCAGCAATCGGGATCATCGAGGAAGGGCTGCAGGTTCGGCCGGCGATGCGTCTCGCGGACCTCGCCGGTCTCGTCGTCCTCGGTCATCGAGACGGTCGTGAAGTTGATCGGGCCGAAATCGCGCACGAAATTCGACCAGGCAATGCGAAGACGAACCTGCGCATCCTTCCACGGCCGGTCGGTTTCCTGGCATTTGAGCACCTCGCGCACCGCATCGCGGATCGGGATCAGCTTGCCGATGATCCGCACATGCTTTTCGGGCACGCCCTCGGCGCTGCGGCCCTTGCGAACCTTGACCGCGACGGGCCTGCCGTCGAGGACCTGCATGATGCCGTGGACCTTCTCCGCGAAATAGCTGCCTTCGCGCACATGGCGATCTGAGGGAGAACCAAAATCCGCCAGCTCACCATCTTCGTCGAGATCAGGATCGATGACGTCGGGCTCGCCGTCGTAGATCGCCTGCGGGAGAAGAGCGATCACGCCGGGAAGGAGAGACTCGAGCGCCTCGCCGACGCGCGGCAGGCACGTATAGGTCTCGCCGAAGGGACCGGATGTCAGCGCATGCGTGCCCAGCACGAAGGCGGGGCGCTGCACGAACCAGCGGTTCACGCGGATCACGCTCTCGTCTTCGCCTGCCGGGCGTACCTCCTCGGTGTCGAGCCAGGATGGATCGCCTGCGGCTTCGCCGATCTTGCGCTTGCGGAAGAAGAGGAGGTCGACCACGACGTCGGTGCCGGCGGCCGCGCGGAAGCTGCCCTCGGGCAGGCGAATGGCGGCGACGAGATCGGCCGATCCGGCGATGTGCTCGCGCGCGGCAGAATCCGCCTTGTCCATCGTGCCGTGCGACGTCACGAATGCGGCAAGCGCGCCGGGCTTCAGGAGATCGATCGCACGCGCGATAAAGTAGTCGTGCAGGCGAAAACCCTTGGAGCGATAGGCCCGGTCCGATCGGACGGTGCGGTCGGAAAAGGGCGGATTGCCGATCGCGAGGTCGAAGGCCGCCGGCAGCTCGGTGCGCGCGAAATCGCCGGTGAGGATCCGCGCCCGCGGCTGGAGCAGACGGGCGATCCGCGCCGTCACCGGATCGAGCTCGATGCCGGTGACATGCGCAATGTCGCGCAGTTCTTCCGGCATCAACGCAGGGAAGAGGCCCGTGCCGATACCGGGCTCGAGCACGCGTCCGCCACGCCAGCCAAGACGCTGCAACGCCGTCCAGATCGCCCGCACGATCGGCTCCGGCGTGAAATGGGCATACTGCGTGCAGCGGGCGAGCGAGGCATAGTCGAGTTCGCCGACCGCATCCTCGAGCGAAGAGCCGAGCTCCTGCCAGCCTTCGCGGAAATCCGGCTCGCCGGGCCGGCGAAAGACGCCGTTTGCGAGATCGGAAGCGCCGAAGCCGGTGAACCGGATCAGTTGCGCCTGCTCCTGCGGCGTGGCGGGGCGCTGATCGGCCTCGATCGCGGCCGCGAGCTGGACGACGGCAATGTTGTCGCGCCCCCGCTCTTTCCAGGTCCTGGCGAGCAGGCGATCGCCGACGAGACGGAAGTTGGACCCGCGCACGGGGCGGGTGGGGAC